>CAZIRO010000198.1:0-4781 GCA_964541595.1 uncultured Acidobacteriota bacterium | reverse complement strand
GACCGGTGGCCACCGGCACACCTGTGGTTCCGGTGGTTCTCATGTCCCATCTCCCCGCCCCGATCTCAAGGTGGATACCGTTGCATCTCCCGGACGGCACCGCTATGATGATCGGAACCAGCGGCAGGAACCCCTCTACCCCATACGTCCTCTCGAAGGCCCCTCCCGGAACGTACTGTCCGGAGGAAATGGTCATGGCTGAAGTCCAGCACGTGGACCTCGATGCGATCGCGGAAACCATTATCACGCACGGGGGCCGTACCGAGGAACTCACCCGGATCGCACGTCGCCTTGCGCAGAACGAGTTCTTCGACCGGCGGCTCTACCTGGAACTCGCACGCCGGGAACCGGACCCGGAAATCCGCGCAATGCTCGAACAGATCGCCGAGTTTGAACAGCGGCACCAGCGGTTCTGGATGCGACTCGCCGGTATCGAAGAAGTTCGATTGACCTGGTACATGCGGTTGAAACAGCGATTCTTTCTCTTACTGCGCAAACTCCTGGGACGTCCGATCACGTTGCTCACGCTGGAATCGGCGGAACACTACGGCATCACAAAATATGTGCATCTATGGCGCAAATACCGCAACACCCCGGTGGGTCAGGGCATTCAGGCGATCCTGATCGATGAATTGCGGCATGAGGAAGCGGCAATTACCGGGGCGACCGAACGCCGCATTCGCAGCGAGGACATCCGCAATGTCATTCTGGGTCTGAACGATGGACTGGTGGAAGTCCTCGGCAGCGTCGGCGGGTTTTACGGTGCGTTTCAGGATCCGCTCATGGTGGCCATCGCGGCCACGATTGTCGGTATCGCCGGCTCGATCTCCATGGCTGCCGGTGCTTACGCTTCCGTCAAGTCCGAGGCGGAAATTCACGATATCGACCGCGCGAAAGCAGAAGTGCTTGCGGAACTGAGCGGTGACGATCCGCAGGTACCGTCCGTATCGCCGAACCCGATCCGTGCAGCAATGGTGGTCGGCGTATCTTACATCCTGGGGGCACTCATTCCGGTGTTGCCACTCTGGTTAGGGATGGATACGCCCTGGCTGTCGTTCGTATGCGGGTTGACCGCCGCCGGCCTGATTGCCGCCGTGCTCGCTGCACTGAGCGGTATCGGTGTGTTCCGGAAACTCGTGGAAAACGCACTCATCGTCACATTGACCGTGCTGATCACCTATACCATCGGATGGCTGGCAAAACAGTGGCTGGGTATCGAGGTCGTGTAATCGTCAGAGAATCCCTCCACCTGGATCACCCCACGCCCAGTGCCTCAACGACATCGGGCGTCACACCATATCGGCCGTGTAGTTGAATGTGCGGTTTGAACGAACCGTGAAAATCGGACCCGCCGGTGGCCACAAGATGCAGCCGATCCGCCAGCGCCTGCGCCCGCTGCCGTTCAACATCATCATGGTAGGTGCTGTACACCTCAATACCGCCGATCCCGAACCGCACGAGCTGTTCAACCTCTTCGTCCGTCACGTAATAGTACGGACAGCCCGGATGCGCGAGTACTGGCACGACACCGAAATCCCGTAATGCGGGAATGAGTTCTCGTGCCGCAAGTGCAGTTGGAAATTGCTCAACAGGAGCCCTTTGAATCACCCGCCGGTAAAATGCGACCTCTACGGGCAGGTTCGGATCGACGTCCGGATGCGTGTGCAGGAACCGCTGGCGGTTTTCCGGATGCAAACGAAACAGGTACTCGGCCAGGCGGGGCCCCACCGGCGGTGTGCGCCCGGAACCGTATCCGATCTCTTCCGGGGTGATGACGTATCCGAGGGATTGCAGGTATTCGACGCGGCGTAACGTCTTCTCCCACCGGGCGGCGAGCGCCCGATCGACAAGGCTCCGAAATGGGGCAGAAGTATAGGGCACCCCGTACGCGAGAATATGGTGGTGACGACCGTTCAGTGCAGCGGTAAATTCTATACCGGGAATGCAGACAATGTGCACCGCCCCGGCGGCAGCGAGTGCACGTTCAATACCCTGAACCGTTTCATGGTCGGTCAATGCGAATCCGCCGGCACCGATAAACGCCAGTCGCTCGGCAAGTGCTTCCGGTGCCCAGTCCGCGTCCGTACTGAAATACGAATGCACATGCAGATCAAACCATCCGGTTCGCATATCTGACCCCTCTTGGTACACGGTGTGGGGGTATCCATACGCTTCCTACCCATCGGCACAAAACGTCCGGATCTGGCCGGCATGTTCTGTCCATTCGCGTTACTTTTTCCGTCCCTGCAGACAGCACCTGCAGACACGGTCATCCCGCGCATCCACGTAACCGTGCCGGTGCGCGCATGGTACCCGCCGCTGCCGTGACCGCCCATACAACGCTGTATCTGGGAAATGAACCATTGAGCAACGGACCCGCTCACAGTGCAAGATGGTGCTCCAGGGCGCGGTACCATCTGGGTACCCAGCGGTTCAGCGGCAGGTGCAGGACACGTTCACGTCCCACGCGAATCCGCACCTGCCCGTCGGCGGTCACCCGCCCGATGGGGGTGCAGGCAATATTCGCGCGGGCGCAGTGGCGTTCCAGGTCACGCGCGTGTTCTGGAGACACGGCAAGGATAGCGGCCGATGCCATCTCGCTGCAGAAAAACACGTCCAGCCGGTCGTTCAATGACGGCAACTCGATCGCACACCCGAGCGCACCGTCGGTCAACAGACTCGCTTCCAGTAACGCCCACAACAGCCCGCCGTCGCTGATGTCATGGGCGGTACGGACCCAGCCTTTACGGATTGCCGTACGTACGGTATCCAGAAAACGGCGTTCGTACGCCGGATCTGCCGGTACGGGACCCAGCGCAAATTCGCCTTGTTGTCGCGCAAGTGTCGAACCCGTCAGTGTGGGCATGATATTTCCAACCAGATAGATGCAGTCTCCTTCCGTTCGCCAATAACCGACCGGGATGGGAAACGCCTGCATATCCTCGATGAGTCCCACCATTCCGATGATCGGTGTCGGGTAAATGGATCGGCCCTCGGTTTCGTTATAGAAACTCACGTTCCCGCTGATCACCGGCGTGTCCAGCGCCAGACAGGCTGCACGCATGCCTTCGATGACTTCGCGAAACTGCCACATGACGTACGGATTCTCCGGGTTGCCGAAATTCAGACAGTTTGTCAACGCCAGCGGACGGGCACCGAGCATGGTGACGTTGCGCGCGGCTTCCATGACCGCGCGCATGCCGCCGCGCCGGGGGTCAAGATAACACACCCGTCCGTTGCCGTCGACGCTGATCGCGATCGCCTTCGCCGTTCCCTTGATGCGCAGCACGGCAGCGTCGTGACCGGGTCGACGTACGGTGTTGATGCGGACCATATGGTCATATTGACGGTAGATCCACCGGCGGGATGCAAAATCCGGCGAAACGATCCACGTACGTGCTATTCGGTTCAACGTGGAGGGTTCCCGCCAGGGAACCGTACTCCGATGCCGAACCGTATACGGCTGCCGGGGGCGGTCATAGACCGGTGCCCCATCGGTGAGCGCATGGACGGGAATATCGGCAACCCATTCGCCGTTCCACCGTAACCGCATGCGCCCGTCCTCTGTCAGGCGTCCCACAATGGCATACGGGATTCCCCATTTGCGTAAAATTGTTCCCGCCTGCGATTCCGCACCCTCCTTCAGGATGAGCAACATGCGTTCCTGGCTTTCGGACAGCATGATCTCATACGGAGTCATGCCGGACTCCCGTAAAGGCACCCGATCGAGATCAAGGATGACACCGCACCCGCCCTTTGCAGCCATCTCTGCGCTGGACGACGTCAGTCCCGCTGCACCCATATCCTGAATCGCTTCCACCAGACCCGCTTTCATGAGTTCCAGACAGGCTTCGAGCAGGATCTTTTCCATAAAGGGATCGCCGATCTGCACGGTCGGTCGTTTTTCTTCCGCCGTCTCGTCAAACGCCCGTGAAGCGAGGATGTTCGCGCCGTGAATACCGTCACGCCCCGTTTCTGCACCAACATAGAGGATCGCTCGACCCGGATGCCGCGCCCGTGCAAAGTGGATGCGGTCGCGTCGTGCCACACCCAGACAGAAGACGTTCACCAGCGGATTCGTACTGTAACATGGTTCGAAATAGACATCGCCGCCGACCGTTGGCACCCCCACACAGTTACCGTAATGAGCAATTCCGGCCACAACACCCCGTGCAATGAGGCGGTTACGGGGAACCGTAAGCGGACCGAAACGCAGTGCGTCCATCAGCGCAATGGGTCGGGCGCCCATGGCAAAGACGTCGCGTAAAATACCGCCGATTCCGGTCGCTGCCCCCTGAAAGGGTTCCACAAAGGAGGGATGGTTGTGGCTTTCGATCTTGAAGGCAACGGCGACATCGTCCCCGATGTCGATGACGCCGGCGTTCTCGCCGGGTCCCTGGATGACGTACGGCGCGTCCGAGGGTAAACGTTTGAGATGGATTTTCGAGCTCTTATAACTGCAATGCTCACTCCATAGCGCTGAGAACATCCCGAGTTCCACGAGATTCGGTTCTCGCCCGATCAACCGCACGATCCGTTCATATTCTTCCATCGTGAGATTGTGCGCGGCGATGACTTCCGGCGTCACGACGGCAGCCATATGCAACGTTCTCCTGATGGGTGCCGAGAGGACGTTTCGCGCGTTGAAGACAACGAACGCCAGCGGGCGGTTCATTATAGATGGCCATTTTCCCCGTCGCAAGCGGTCAGGGGCCCGGGGGTGTCAGGTGTCAGGTGTCAGGTCTTCTATGTTAAACGTGGGTCAGATGTTAGGGGTTATG
>CAZIRO010000197.1:0-4847 GCA_964541595.1 uncultured Acidobacteriota bacterium | reverse complement strand
CCTTCACCTGACGCATCGAAGACGGAGTCGCGAGCCATGCACTCAACTTGACTTTTAACATAACATCTCAGGTGTCAGGTGTCAGGTCTCAGGTCCCAGGTATCAGGTATCAGGTCCCAGAGAAACCGGCATCTCCGGGATGGGGACATCGCATGGCCGAATGGGCACCCACGGTGTCCCATTGCCTGTCCCGATTTCAGTTTCAGAACCGTTGACGTTTCGCACGCAGCAGGATCTGGCGCAGTTCTTCCGCATGACGGGCCTGCAACCATCGGGACTCAAAATCTTCGTTCTGCACGATCTGTGCGATGGCTGACAGGGCACGCAGGTGGAGGTTGCGTTCCTCGGGACTGCCGATGAGCACGAACACCGTATGCACACCCGTATCCGTACCCGGAAACCGGATCCCGTTGCGACTGCGTGCGACAAGTATTTCAAACGTATGCGGCCGTTCCACCATCACATGGGGCACGGCAAGAAAAGGTGTGAGCACCGTGGTGCTCGACGTTTCCCGATCACGCAACTTCCGGTATAACGCATCGACGGACAGTCCCACACGCGGCGCCATATGCCGGGCCACTTCCTGGAAGAAATCGTCGAAATCCATGGCCGTATCCAGATCGAGGATGACGGCACGCGCGATCAGTCGATCGAACGGGTCCCGCTGGACGGCCGGGCTCTGTGCACTGCGGACCACCCAGAGGACGTCTCCCTCACGCAGAGGCATATCCGGACTGTAGATATGCACGTTTCCCCCGCGTTCAACGAATACGGGAAGTACCCATCCCTCCGGAAATACAGACCGGACGACGTCAGAAACCGCCGCCTGAGACGCCGACACCGGCAGGGTCGCCCATTCGATCGTCCCCAGGTCGAACCAGCGATCCCAATCCTCCAGGGGAACCGTTCCTGCAAACGCCGGTTGCACCCGAATCCGGTTCAGGATATCGGTATACATCCCGGACTGTTCCGAGGTCAGCACCACACGGACGTCCGGGATGAAGAACTCTTCACGCGCGAACTGGGCCACGAGGACGTTGATCTCCAGGTTCGGTGTCATTGCAATGAGTGTCCGCGCCTCCAGTGCATGGGCCTGCAGCAGGGTGGCTTCCTGAAGTGCATTGCCGTGAATCACCAGGAGACCCGCACGTTCCGCTTCCTGGCAGTGCCGCAGATTGCTGTCGATCAACCAGACCGGGGCAAACATCTGTATCCGCAACGCCAGCGCCCGTGCGAACGGACCGGCACCGACGATCACGATCACACGTCGGCTCGGATCGGGTGCATGCAACCATGCCTCCTGCACGAGGAAACGACCCGCGAGACGAAACAGGATCGGCACCGTTGCCGTCGTCAATATGGCGTTCAGCACGAGGATGGAAAACACTTCCGGTGAGATCATTCCGGCTTCCAGCGCGATACCGGCGATGATCATATCCACACCCCCGCGGCCGTTCATCCCGATCCCCAGAACGAGCGATTCCCGCCAGTTTCGGCTGTACGGCAGATGAAACAACAGTGTACCGAGCAACTTCCCCAGGGTGGCCATCCCGGCAACGAGGAGCAGGAACCCCCACTGCGTACGCACCACATCGATCACGACGCGAAATCCGAGGGTCACGAAAAAGATCGGCGTGAGAAACCCGATGGACAGATCGTGGACAAGCGAGTTGAGTTCCTGAGACACCTTCCGGTGGATCACACCCTCGTGTAAAAAGACACCTGCCAGGAAGGCGCCGAGTACCGCGTGCAGTTCGGCGAGTTCCGCCATTTCCGCAAACACCAGCGCGAACAGCAGCACGAGCGTGAAGTTCGCCGTACGGCTCGTGAACCCGATCTTCTGCAGATACCGCCCGATATACGGCAGTGCCTGACTGCCGATGATGGCCGTGACGCCAAAAAACAGCAGCGCCTTACCGGCGAACAGCGCCGTGTCCCCGAGATCAAACCGACCTTTCTGGGCAATACCGAGCAGCAGTGCGAACACGAGTAGCGCGAGCGTATCCGAAACGACCGCTCCGGCCATGAAGATGCTCGTCAGCCGGGTTTCAACGAGTTGCATGTCCACGAGCAATCGGGAGACCACCGCCAGGGACGTCACACCCAGACCCAGGCCGAGAATGAGGCTTTCCATCACGGTCCATCCGTGTCCGATCCCCAGACCGTATCCGAATACGAACGGCGTGAGAAACCCGCCCAGTGCGGCGGATAGCCCCGCACCCGTGGCACGACGCAGCTGCCGGGGTTCCACCTCAAGACCGATGTACAGCATGAGGAAGAAGACCCCGATCTCCGCGAGTACCTGAATGGCGGTATTGGTATGCAGCAGCGCAAAGATCGGTGGACCGAACAGGACGCCCACAATGAGTTCACCGAGGACCGGGGGATACCCGAGCCGACTGGCGATGCCACCCCCCACCCATGCGAGTAAGAGTACGCCGAAGATGTAAATAAATCCGATTTCCATCTTAAATGCCTCGTTCCCGGACGAACCGCCGTCCACCCCGTGGGCACCACGGCACATGACGCTCAAAACCCGACCATACACCTTCTCGCGAGGTCGTACCCCCGTGGATCAGACCCACCCGGTGAGACGGGGACGAACCGGGGTGCTGCCATGAACACACATCTCCGTGAAGAGGAAAGTGAATTACGGATCTTATCATAACGGCCCGGCTTCCGGAACATCGGTCGCGTGGCCCTGTATCAGCAACCAGTCCTGAAACCGGCAGATGTGCCGGTATCCGCACCAGTGACAGAACGGTCCGGGACGGACCTGAAACTGTCCGGACTGTATGCCGGTCACCACCGTCTGCAGGAGCTGTTCCGCCTGGGCAATGATCCGTTCCACATCCGTATCGGGAATACGCCAGGCATCCGCCTGTTGTTCATACCAGGCGCGCAGTTCATCAACAGATCCGGCGGCCGGTAACCATACCAGCCGCGCGCGTACGGGTGTTCGGGATTCTCCCCGATCGGCCATTCGTCTGGACCACATCCAGAGGTACGTACCGAGCTGGACACCGTATGTGGTTTTCACGTCCGTAATACGTCGCATGACCGTATCCGGATCGATATGCAACGTCCGGGGGAACGGCTCCAACCGGCGGGACCATTTATAATCCAGGATCTCCACATGATCGTCCGTGCGGCGCAGCTGGTCAATACGTCCCTGGACGCGGACCGTCTGGCCGTTGACGGACCAGCGGACTTCCACGGGACATTCCGTCTCCAGCCGCACATCCGGCGACCATCGGGACCATTCGGTTTCCAGCACATTCAGGATCACGTGCCGGATATGGTCCCGTCGCCAGGCCCAGTAGGTCGCCAGGCCCATAGGCATCTGTCGGACCCATTCCCGTTCGAACTGTTCCAGCCATTCAAGCACGCGCGGACGGATCGTTGCGAACGACGCGGTTGCTGTACGGTACTGCATCATCCGCGGCAACAAACGTTCCAGACAGGCATGTACGAACTGCCCCTCCATGCTCGGGTCCGGTTGCAATCGGATCGACGGAAACGTGGGTTCATCGAACTGACAGTGGACGCTCCAGAACCATCGACTCGGACATTTCAGGTATTCCAGCGACTGTGAGGGACTGATCCCGAACGTCTCCAGCCACGTGCGCAACAGACGCGTGTCCGGTCGTACGGTTCCGGCCGGATCCCGGCGTACGGGCGTTTCCGGCGGACGCACCCACGTGTGCCAGTCGATGGGATGAATCAGGGTCCACCACCGGCGGTCGCACCATGCATGTATGCGACCGCGGGGATCCCGAACCACCGTTCGGCAGTGCAGACCGTGGGATATCCGGCGTTCGAGTTCGGCGATGAACTGCGACCGCGCGAGTGGCTGGCCCATTTCGTTGGTCCGTGCATGAAAGAGTTCCAGTCCCCGGGCCGCCGCCTGCACCATGAGGAAAAAGAGTGCACGTTCTTCGAAGAACTGTTCTTTCGGTACGCGCAACCACGGATTGATTGCACGTAAATGCCATCGTAACGTATCCGGCAGGAATACAGTACTCTGAATCTTTTGTGGGAACCGGCCCTCTTCCAGACCCAGGGCAAACACCCAGGGAAACGACATGCCCCGGATGGCCATCACGTCCATCACCCAGACCCCACCGGTCCGTACGGGTTCCGGAGGACGAATCAGCCGGTGCACGAGCATCTGTACGGTCTGCAGGAACCGTGTGACGGGAACGGCGATGGGCGATTTGGCCAGGCGGTCCAGTGCGGTCAATGCGTGCAGGTGGTACTGCAACCGTTCCCAGACGGCCCGGGTCGATTCCGTCCACCGATCCGGTGACCGGACACGCCAGCGCTCGATGAGGTCACACCAGTGACGGACGAAGTCACTCCACGGGGCTTCGGCGGGAAACTCTTCGACAGCGGCAAAAAAGATGTCGAGCGCGTGTCGCATGCGCTGCAACTGGTCGGACGTCAATGCACGACCGTGTACGGTCAAGAACGGGGAGACCGACGCCGCGGATGTCGGCGCATCGGCCATCTGCATATCGTTCACCTCCCAGAGGGGGCGCCAGTCCTCGGCACCGCGAATGACCCCCCACTGACGGGCCACGAGATGCCATAGACGCACTTCCGGGAAGTGTTCCGGACGCAATCCGAGGCACCGGAGATCGAACAGCGGATGTTGCAGCACCGCGATGATATCTTCCGTTCGCCAGCCGCTGCGGAATCCGCGTACAATGAGTAACAACCACTGTACGATCGGGTCCGTGCGGGCGGGTACCGGCTGCAGCACGTTGTAGGGAACGTGATACTGTCGCAATACGTCGAGTAGCGTAAACGCCTGATCGTCCCAGCGCCGGACGACGACGGCGATA
>CAZIRO010000196.1:0-4868 GCA_964541595.1 uncultured Acidobacteriota bacterium | reverse complement strand
ACAGGGACAGGGGTCCCCGTGGTCGAGGGCCAGACGACCACCGGGATTGATTTCATGCTGGCCGATGGCGGATGGATCGGCGCGAATGCGTTGAACGAGGACTTTCCCGGTTCCTCGCCCGAAACGTTCGTGGCCCACATTTACAATCACGAGGGGTTCGATGTCGGTTTCGTGTATCCGGAAGACTGGGGTTTTCAGCGGTTTCCTGCCGGATTACCCGCGGGCACGTATTTCATTCGCTCAAAGAGTGACTATCTGGACGAGGTATATGCGGACCATCCGTGTGAGCGCCCGTGTATGGTCCAGCGCGGCGATCCGATCGTGGTCACGACGGGCGGGAGTTTTTTGCGGACGTTTTACCTGTTGCCGGGCGCGATCCTGACCGGACACGTGGTGGATGCAGCGACCGGCCAGTTCCTGCCTGCGACTTTTGTTCGCCTGCAGGAAGCGTATGACCTGCCGTTTGCATTTTCGACGGTAGATATCCAGGCCGGTGCGGACGGATTCAGATTCGTTTCCGTTCCCCCCGGTACGTATCGGCTGGTTGCGGAGAAGTTCGGATATACGTCTCAAGCCTATCGGGGAATTCCGTGCGATGCGTGTGATCCCCGGATTTCCGTACCCGTGAATGTGCAGGGCAGGGGCGCTCGCGGGGCAATCCGCTTCGAACTGGACGCCATTCAGACAACGATGGATGACGGGGGCATTCGCGGGCGGATTCTCGACGCATCTTCACTCCAGCCCGTGGCCCATGTGCGGGTGGTCCTGTATGATGCCTCTGGAAAACCTGTTGATTTTCTTTACAGCAATGCCATCGGAGTATACGCGTTCACGCGTCTGCCGCCGGGTACATACTACGTCTATGCTGAACGTGCGGACCGGTACGTGGGGACGCTATACGGCGATCTGCCGTGTCCCGGCGGGCTGTGCGATCCGACGACCGGATTGCCCGTGACGGTGCAGTCCGGGCAGATCACCACGGGTGTGGATATGCATGTCCCACGCGGGGGGCGGATTACGGGGACGATCCGGACGGTGGCTCAACAACCCATCCGGGGTGGGGGTGTAACTGTCCTGGTATACGATGCAGGCCACCGTGTGGTCGGTCATGCGATCAGCGATGATTTCGGAACGTATGTGACGACGCCCCTGCCGGCGGGCACGTATTATGTCGTTGCGGGGTCCCAGACACCCTACATTCCGGAACTCTATCAGGAGTTCAGTCCCTGCTATGCCAGCCTGGTACCCGATCTTCCGGGACCCTGTCAGCCGAATACGGGAACGCCTGTCCCCGTTTATACAGATACGGACACGACGAATATCGACTTCACGCTGGAACGGGGCGGTCAGATCGAGGGTGTTGTTCTTGATGGTGGTACTCTGGATGCCATTCACAGCGGGCTTGTACTGTTCTATGACGAAAGTGGCCAGTTGCTGACCTTTACGGTGACTTTCGGTGACGGTGCATACCGATCGCCCGGTCTTCCAGCGGGTATTTATCACGCGGCCACGCTCGTCGGACGCACATATATGGACGAGTTGTACGACGACATCCCCTGTTTTAACGGTATGTGCATTCCCATTCTCGGAGCACCGATTACGGTCGTACAGGGAGAGGTGACCACGGGGATCAATTTTTCTCTGGAGACCCTTCGCTTACATGCCCTGGAAGTGGACGTGCGTGCTACCGCATCCACAGCGTCCAATCTGAACGGGGTCCTGGAGCCCGGCGAAACGGTACAGATCGCCCCTGTATGGGAAAACCGAACGGGGTTGCCACTGCTGACCACGGGATCCATCACGTCACTGGTTGGCCCAGGTGGTGCTACATATACGGTTGTGGACGCAAATGCGGACTATGGTCTCATCGGGTCGGGCGGAATCGGACGCTGTACTTCTTCCGGGGATTGTTACGTGATCCAGATCGACGATCCGGCTTCACGTCCCTGGGACCATTGGGACGTGGTTATGGAGGAGACACTTCCTCTGGGACCTCGTGTATACACTCTGCATGTGGGCAGGAGTTTCACCGATGTACCTCCCACGTTTGTCTTTTACCGGCATATTGAAACCCTGTGGCATCGAGGGATCACGTCGGGCTGTGGTCCCGGCAAGTTCTGTCCGATGAACAGGATAAACCGTGGACAGATGGCAATTTTTATCAGTATGATCCCGAACGGAATGGCACCGCCGAGGAGGTACCGGGATCCGAACACCGGACGGGCATATGACTGCCGGGTCGGTTTTGGCGGGACGTTCTTTACGGATGTGCCGGACCGTGCTGTCTTCTGTCCGCATGTTCATTATTTGTGGGCACGCGGAATCGTCAGCGGCTGCGGCGGAGGACGTTACTGTCCGTTCCGACCGATCAATCGAGGACAGATGGCAATCATGCTTTCCCGCATGCTGGTGGGCGGACCCCCGCCGGCAGTGTATGCCGATCCGGGCACGGGCCGGCAGTATGACTGTACCGACGGACAGCCGAATCACTTTACAGATGTGCCCGATACGGTCGGGTTCTGTCCGCATGTCCACTACATATGGGCGCGGGGCGTGGTCAGCGGTTGTGCGCCAGATCGGTACTGTCCCTATCAACCGGTATTGCGGGCACAGATGGCCGCTTTTCTCGTGAACGGTTTTGACCTGTCTCTCTACCCGTGAGGAAAAAACGGCTGGATCTCATCGAACGATCACCAGCGGGATCTGCTGACTGCGTGTGACCTGTTCGGCTTTCTGAAAAAGCGCCCACATGCGAGCCGTCATCAGACTGATGGCGGTCGTCCGGGTGAGTAATTGCGCCGGGGTGGTCTTGCCCGTACCGGGAGGTCCCCAGAAGATAGATCTGACCCACCCAGGCGTGCGTTCATTCGATATTCTGCACCTGTTCTCGCAGGCGGTCAATATGGGTTTTCAGGTCGACGATACGTTCCGTACCTTCGGCCGCCTGCCATTTGGCGAGGAGCGTATTCGCCTCACGGTGCATCTCCTGCGCGATGAAGTCCAGCCGTTTACCACAGGGCCAGGTCCGCATCGCCGATCGAAACGCCTGCACGTGGGCCTTGAGACGGTCGAGTTCCTCGCGGGCGTCGGCCCGCTGTAGCCACAGTGCGATTTCTGTCCAGATGCGGTCCGCATGGGGTGCCTGTTGCAGTTCCTGCAGCCACTGATGCACCCGTGCGGACCAGGTGGTTTTCAGTTGCGCGAGGTACGCGGGCCAGCGGGTTTCCAGATCGCGCAACAGGTCGGTGATCGCGGTCAGGTCTCGTTCGAGTATCGCGGCGATACGTTCACCTTCGGCGTTGCGTGTGGCAATCACCTGTTCAAGTGCCCGCGCGAATGTGCTGCGCAGGGGTGCGGTCAATTCGGCCCGGATGGCATCGATGTTCCACTGTATACCGGCAAGCGCGTGGACGCGCAGCAACCCGTCCGCATTGATATGAACCGGCCAGATGTCCGTCCATCTGTCCAGAGCATCGCGCAGCGGTTGCAAAATCGCGTCCACCATTGCCGGCTGCAGTTCCAGACGCAACCATTGCGGATCGGTGTACTGGCATCGGATCATCACACGGACGTCCCCGCGCCGGATGACCGCCTGCACCATCGAACGGAATTCAAGTTCCAGTGCATGCCACTCCACGGGTGCCTGGAAGTGCCATGCAAAATACCTGTGGTTCAATGTGCGAATTTCCACATCCAGGCGCGCGCGTTCCGATGTGTACTGAGCCGTACCGTATCCGGTCATACTGCGCATGGACGGTTCACTCCGCAGGTGGGATGACGCCCCAGTGGTGCAGCGCCGCACGAATGGTCTGCACGTGGATGGCCACGGTATCCTCCACGCGCATCGCATATCCCCCGGCGAGCGTGATCACGCAGGCTGCGTTGCGTGCACGTATCCATTGAAACACCATCTCGTCCCGCGCACGGAACCCCTCCATGGTCAGCGCGAGTCCCCCCAGGCGATCGTGGATGTAGGGATCCGCGCCGGCGAGATAGTAGACAATATCCGGATGGAACCGGGGTTCAATGGTCGATAACCCGCGCTGTAATGCGTTCAGATACACCCGGTCGTCCGCACCGTCCGGCAGGCCGATATCCAGGTGACTTGGTGGTTTGACCATCGGGTAGTTGTGTTCCTGGTGAATGGAAAACGTAAAGACGTCCTTCCGACCACGAAAGATGTGGGCATTGCCGTTACCGTGGTGCACGTCCAGATCGATGATCAATGCCCGTTGGAACAAGCCCTCGGCGAGTCCCTTTTCAATCGCCACAGCGACGTCGTTCAACATGCAGAACCCCTCACCGTGGTCGGGAAATGCGTGGTGAAACCCGCCACCGATATGGACCCCGAGTCCCCACTGCATCGCCCATTGACTGGCCATCCAGGTACCGGAACAGCTGATCCGATAGGCGGTATAAATATCCGGTCGGTACGGGATCTCCAGGATGGCGACTTCATCGGGCGTCAACCGTCCGTCTTCGAGTTTCTGCAGGTATTCCCAGGTGTGCACACGTGCAAGGTCTTCGAGGGCCATGGGTTCCGGTGCAACGGCCGTGATGTGCGGACCGATCGCCGGATCCTGCCGGAGCGTTTCCCAGACCCGCACGTACTTGACCGTGGGAAACACGTGGTGTCCGAAATCCATATGCAGTTTCGGGCTGTAGGCAATGGGAAACGGTCGCGGTGGCCGTGCAAATGCATGCATGGCGGTTCACTCCTGCACGGATGCCGGAAAGATCGCGTGTAGTGCGGATTCCACCGTGGGGTACATGAACGTAAATCCGGCGTCCAGCAACCGTCGCGGTACGACCCGCTGGCCCTTCAGAAGGATGTCTGCACCTTCACCGAACAGCAGACGCAGGACGAA
>CAZIRO010000195.1:0-4891 GCA_964541595.1 uncultured Acidobacteriota bacterium | reverse complement strand
GCATCCCCGCCCGCATGCGCAATCGCAATGAACACGGCCATCTGCGCACGGTTCAGGATCTGATATGGACAGTACATGCGTGGTCCGCATCCACCTGTAATGCCGTGATGCAGGAGCGTTTCGACCGGCACGTATAACGCCGAACCGGAAGGAATATCCGTGAAACTTCTGCCCACATGTACGGTCCAGGTGTACGATCCGCCGAGATTACTCGTCTCCACAAAGGTCAGGTCCCAGTGACCGGCGGGACGGGTTACGGCAGCGGGCAGCGTCATGCGATAGCAATCGCCCGTGGCATCCCGACAACCGATAGCCGCCCCGGCAGGGATGGTTCCGTAGTTCGCCGTATTGTCATTGATCGGAAATATCATCCCGGATGGATCACGAAACTGAGCGGCGGTTCCGGAAAACTGAACCGGCGCGGCCGTTTGATTGGACCATACGGGACCGATATCGACCGTTTCTCCGGGTTCCAGGACGCCATTGCCGTTTGACATTGCGGGTGTGTAATCCACAAGGAGACCCATCGGATAGATCTCCGGAACGATCACCTGCACCGGAAACGTGTGTGTGATACTGCCGTCCGTTCCCACGACATCGAACGGGTATACGCCCGGTGGCACGCTGGAACCGACCTGGATGCGTAACTGACTGGCCGATGCCTGGTTCAACGGCGGATTGACCGTATCCGGTGAGAAACTGCACGTAATGCCCGCTGGTGTCCCACTGCAGGAAAGGCTGACGGGTCCGGTATAATTGTTCAGGGACTGCACCTGACAGGTCACTGTCACCGATCCGCCCGCGAGCGTGGTCGGATTGTCCGGCATGCAGGTGACGGCAAAGTCCGGCGGGTCCGGTGTACAGACATAACACGGCGTGTTCCCCGGAATGGTCCAGTCCGCCGTGTTGCCACCCTGGTCATACGTAATATCCCACGTGAGACGCACATCCGTTCCGCAGGTAAACCCGGGATCAACCGAAACGGCGAAGTGGTCTGTCGACACGGCAGACTGTCCCGCAAGCAGATCCGGCCATGCGCCCGTATCGTCGATGACCGCAATCCCCGGCGTCGCACTGGAAAGCGTGGCCGCAATCGTCGTTAAGGTCTGCGTACCGATGTTCATCAGCACCGTGGGCAGCACAGCCGTTTCACCGGGTTCGAGCACGCCGTTGCCGTCGCCGGGTCCACCGTAGGGACAACTGTCCTGAACGGTCACGTCGGTCACGAGTGCGAGCGTATCAATTCGCGGACGGAGGATGAATAATCCCTGTTCGATACCGTTCACGACCACCGTACCGCTGGGAAAGAACGGATACACGCTCCACGCGCCATTAAACGACGGATTGTCGTCCGATGGATAGATATCGAAATATCCGACTTCCACAAGGTGCGTCGCCGCGAGATCGAGCAAACGCAGGATGCGTAAACCCGCGCGGTAGTTCGCTTCGTAAACGAAACCGCCGCGAACGTAAAGGTTGTGGTCGATGGCAGGGGTTGCGTGCGCGTAATATCCCAGGTATACGGGATTGTCCAGATCCTGCATGTCCCAGATGTGGGTATACGTATTGTGACCGTAGGTCGTCTCGTCCGCCTCGTCGTCCTCCAGGAAATATCGGTGGTCCTCCGTCAGCCATCCCTGATGGACGTACCCGACACCGGGATACGAAACCCGTGCGATCATCACGGGGTTCGCTTTATCGGTAACATCCACGATCGTAACCGTATCTTCGTTCGCATTGAAACAGATCTCATGTCCCTGATAATCCGGATCCGGTCCATGGTAGGATACGCACTGGGCGTCGTGTGTGTATCCGTCGCCGCTGTAACATCCCGCGAATACAGGATTCAGCGGGTCCTGGATGTTGACCATATGCAGCCCCCCGGCGCAGGTATTGGACCCCACGATATACGCGTAACCGGTATCTTCATTGATCGCGATGTTGTGCGCACCGCCGAGTCCATTGCCGGCATAATGCGCGTCTTCCGTAAAGGCGACCGGGGGATTCGACACGTTGCGCAGCCGCGTCAGGTCGAAGACCTGCATACCGTGGCCGCTCGCTTCACTGACGATGAATGCATAGTTGTCATATACCTTGATGTCGCGCCAGGTGGAGTTCACCGTGTGTGTGGGCAGATAACCCAGATAGACGGGATTTTCCGGATCGGTGATGTCCACAAACGATGTCCCCGACGAACGTCCGACAAGTGCGTATTCCTTGCCGGTCAACGGATCGGTCCAGCCCCAGATGTCGTTGCCGGAACCACCGCCGATGGCACTGAGCGGCAGGTGTGCCATCAGGTCGACGCGAAGGCACGGATAACCCCCGGCATTTCCGTTCTGACACGGAACCATCGCCTGTACCGTGGGCGGGGCGGGGTGCTCGACCGCCTGGCGGGCCGCGGCCGCCTGGCGAGCCATGATGGTCTGACGATGCCGTATAAAGGGATCTACAGAGTCGGATGATTGTGGTCCTGCAATTCGCAAGGTTCCTGCTGACCAGATCACCAGCAGCAAAGGGATCAGTGTGCGTACAGAATGGGTATCCCTTGCTGAATACACTGCCTATCCTCCGTTCCGCACGGAAAATTCCAGGAGACCGCTCCAGGGTGTTTCGGGTCACACCGGACGGTCGGAAAGTAACAGGGTACTGACCATCAGATTGCCATGATCGAACTGACGGGGAAGCACGCAGCCCTGCTCGCCGAATGTGAACGCAGCGACAAACGGTGCCCCTGCGACAGCCTGTTCAAACCGGTACAGCATCTCGTCTACCCGATCCTGTATGGCCAGCATACACCCCGCACAGTAGATAAGTAACCCGCCGATCACGTCCTGAGGTTCCATATTTCCGACAGACAGTGCCCGTTCCGATACCTGCTGTGCACGTTGAACCAGCGATAGCTGCGATGACCGCATGAGCACGACTTCTTCACCCCGGTAAACCTCTGCAAACAGCGTCAGGGCACCCTCGTCCGGAAGGACCCGTTCCGGATGCACGAGGACGTAAATGGGCGCTCCGGCTGACTGGCCGCGTGCAACCCCCAGGGGCTGGAGGGTCGTGACTCCCAGGACGTTCCCACCCTCCTGTAAATAGCGGTCGAGCTGGCCGGACAACCACTCGTTATACACCTCCGCCGCTGGCCGACCGTCGATTTCGTAAAGCACACGTCCCTGCACACGTGTCACTGTGCCTTTATACTGGGTCGCCGTATATCCGCTGTAATAGCTCACACCGAACCTCCATGGCCAATCGCACACTGCCAGTGATACCCCATCCATTCCACTGTGTTCCGTTGTCCACACATGCCACTGTCCGGAAAGATCGTTGTCACCTGCGGACCCTCCGATAATCGGTACGGAATGGTCAACGACCGTATATATGCCCCGGAGGATGGCCTCTTCTTTGCCGGGCGTACCATGGATGATCATCCATCGTACTTCGGTCGGTGACAGTTGTGCATCATTCAGCGCTTCCTGAACAAGCTGCCGTCCGATTGTTTCTCCATCGCGGGCGCCTTTTGGCACAAATGCAGTTCCCCAGCGAACACCTGTTCCGAATAGCCACCATCCTGCAAGTACGGGACCCCCGGTTTGAAACCCTTCCGGCGTGCCCACGCCGAGGCAGGAAGTGGCCCCGATGACCTTGCACACGGGGCTGTGCCGGGCCAGAGCGCGCTGGATCGCTCCGGGATCGAGATCCACCGTGCTATACATGACGCCACCGATCAGGGGGCGTGTACCGATCTTCCTTTGCAGCTGCTGAAACGTTTCCTGCAACGCCCGATTCGGGTCGGAAGACCGGCTGCAGGTCCATGTACACCGCACCGCCATCTCCAGCCTCCTTTTTAAAGAGATGGAAAATCCAGATATTATGTCATGTCTGCACCGGAAGATAAATCTGCACCTGAAAGTCAATCCCGGAAGTCCCGAAACGGCAGGTGCGCGTAACACACTCAGATTCCCTTCACATCTGGTAAGATCATGTGGTTCGACCGACGACGGAATGGTCCATTTCCCAAATGAAGGGTCTTTCGGGCACACCGCTGCCGTGTCCCTATAACACGACAGTGCCCACCCGGGCGCCACGGTCGCCTTACCGGGACCACTTGCATAGACGGATCTTTTCAGGTATGGCGGTACTATATGTCGCTTTGCATCGCCGTATTTTGGAAATAGACCTCTCAGAAAATGCACCCCTGTGTCCATCTTCGATTTATCCGCCATGGGAGCCATCATCCCAGTTCATCGGGGCGCCACATGTCTACCGACACCCAGCCGAACAGCGCCAGAATCCGCAGGGCAAATGCATGCAGCAGTCGATCCAGTGTGCGTTCTTCCAGGTAAAGACTCAACGTCATGGGCATGATGATCCCACCCGCACGTGCCACACGCAGTGCATTTTCCAGATTGATGACGGACAGGGGGGTCTCCCGAATACACAGGATCAATCGGCGGTGTTCTTTCAATGCCACATGCGCACACCGGGCGATCAACGTATCCGCCATACCGTGCGCAATCCGTGCGAGTGTGGTCATGGAACATGGCAGAACCACAACACCGTGATATTGAACCGATCCGGACGAAACCGGGGCGTCGAGCGCATCATCCGAATAGACCTTACGCACGAGGCCCTGCAGATCCGCAACCTGCAGGTTTGTTTCCTGCTCGAGAACGGTACGGCCCCATCGCGACACGATGAGATACGTATCGACGTTGAGTGCGTGCAACGCGTGCAGCAACGCGACCGTAAACGGGGCACCGGATGAACCCGTAAGCCCGACGATCAGACGGCGCGGTGCGGGGCTGGCCATGGATACCCCATTTCTTGCTGCATTTAACAGAACCGTTCAGTCGGTGGAAGTGTTGAATCTAACAGGCAAATGGGCACG
>CAZIRO010000194.1:0-4939 GCA_964541595.1 uncultured Acidobacteriota bacterium | reverse complement strand
GGGGACGGGGCATCCCATGGGGTGGGGATAGCGCATGACCGCATGGGGACCCACGATGTCCCATGGCCTGTCCCGATTTCAGAATCTGAATCTTGCGTAATTCTTCCAGGTGGACATGACATTTCTGTGATGTCTCAGGAATTTCTAAAACGTCGTTGTCCAATCGTATCGTTTCGCTATTTGTATGTACAACCTGATCACCCTCTCTGGTCATTGGCGAGGTCCTTTCCGGATCGTTGGCTTTGAGAGCACTTTTTGTATACGTTTGCGCAGGAAACGGATCAGTTGTGGGCTCCCGCCCGATGAACGGTAGGCAATGAAACCCCGCGGATCGATGATCATGTGCGTCGGATAGGCATTGATGGCAAAAGCCTCAAGTGCGGTTGTGGCTTCCGGGATGATCGTATATCGGAACGGATGTTCCCGCAGGAAATCGCGGACCATTTTGGCCGGTTCCGGGGTCAGCGCCAGGAACACCACCGGTTGACCCTGGAACTCGTTGACCAGTTCGTTCAGTTTAGGGATTTCTGCCCGGCAGGGACCGCATGTGGTTGTCCAGAAATTGAGAACCACGATCTTACCGCGCAGATCGGCCAGTCGTACGCGGTGGCCATCGAGTGTGCGCAGATTGAAGTCTGGCGCCATGGTCGCGGACGTTTCAGACCGATCTGTATACTTGGACAGGTATGCCTGGAATCCCGTATCGGATCCATGGTGAAGAACGTACAGCCTGCGCAGTGCCTGCAGTGCCGGTGCAGCGTTCAACCGCGGATCCTCGGATTCCGGGTCTCCGATACGCAATGCTTCCAGATACAGACGTTCAGCCTGATCCCATCGGTACATCTGTTCCCATATATGCGCTTCCAGCAATATCGGTCGTATGTCGGGAACGCCAGCCTGTTGCTGGATATCGCGAGCTATTCGGGCATAAGCAAGCGCGCGTTCCGGTCGGTTGAGATTCTGATAGATCGCCGCTGCCGTTTGATACAGCAATGCCAGCTCACGCAACACAGACCTTCCATACAGGTCGAGATAAATCTGCCAGAATCCGCGTAGCGTGAGTTGAATCGCACGCTCCATCCATTCGGCCGCACGGTCGAGATAGACACCCCGTTTGAGGTATGCGCGTGCCAGAGCCGCATAGGGCAGGGGGTTATCCGATTGTTCCTGAAGCATCGAACGTGCTGCAGCCGCAATGGTTTCCAGTGAAAAATCCTTTTCGTACAGCACGGATTCTCGAATGGCCGGGGCTTCCGGATACCGTTCCATGAGCATTCGGCGCCACGTTTCCGCCTTTCGTACTTCTTCCGTGCTATCCTGCCGATACAACCGAAAATGGTAAATAAAATGTGCCAGCGCACGCCAGGTGTAGGTGGACGTGGGAAATCGCTCCACCAGCTGTCGTAAATACGATAAACTGCGGGCTGCATCGTCCATGTATATGTTGCCAATGGTCAGCGCATACAGCTTCTCGACGGTTGGTGGTCCTGAATCGTGCAGAATTGCGGTCAGTTCCGTTTCAAGTCGGGTCCGATCCAGTATCCTGTGGTTGAACTCAAAAGACCATTTTTCCGCATACACGGCAAAGTTGTCCGGATAGAATGCGAGCTCCTTTCGGAAATACCCGGTATAGACTCTCTTCTGCAATGCGGGATCCCATCCGGTCAGCGGGGTTATGAGCATCTCATAGGCGTGCCGTGCAGGTCGGCCGTCCGGCATCAGGATCGGGACGGTGATCCCCGAATAGAACCGTGGACGATGCAGTACAATACACCAGACACTGAGTGCTGCCGTTTGTTCGGGAACCGTAAGGCGTAGCACGAACCGTTCCCGTGTGCGTTCCGGGTATGCCCACCGGCGCTCCAGTACCAGCGAATCCGCTCTCACCATGGCGTATACCACAACCACGGGATCAGTCATACGAAACCCCGCGTTTCTGGCTTCAGGATCACACATGACGGTCACGGACGCACCCCAGCGCGGCTGTGTGGGCTGGATCGAGACAGCAGTTCGGGACCAGACGACCGCAGGTAGGCTCCAGATGGCCAGGAAGTAGACCACAACGTGGCCGACGACGCCGGCAGTCATTACGGAAGAGGACGTCCTGATGTTCACAGTGGCACTCCATATGGGGCAATGGAGGGAGTTGTGCTTTTCTATACATTGTGCTTGGAAGGTGAAGTTCGATCAAACGGTTATTCGGAAATCGGGACAGACAATGGGACACGGCGTGGCCCAGTGGACCCCGCGATAACACGTCAACCAGGATGCACTGACCCCTGATACCTGGGACATGACCCCTGGTTCAATTCATCGGGAGAAATTAAAATTGCAGCAGGTTTCGCATACGGAGGGGTTGGATGCGTCGTTGTGAACAGTTCCTGGGGATCCTTGCGGTCCTGTGGGGGATCATCCTTGTAACACCGGCATGTCAGAAACAGCGCGTTACGATGCCCGATACCGGAAACACCGGTGGAACGGGCGTCGTCTGGTATGTGTCCACGCAGGGCAGTGATGCGAATAGCGGCCAGAGTCGGGACAGTGCGTTTCGTACGTTGCGCCACGCACTCGAGGTCGTTCGTCCGGGAGAGACGATTGTGATCTTGCCGGGGACGTATACGGAAGAGATCGAAGTGTTCAACCTGGGCGATGGCAGTGCACCGATCACCATTCGCGGAGAAACCCAGGCATCCGGGAACGCGGCCAGCCAGGATGTGGTCTTCGACGGACAGAACACACGCCGGTTTATGTTCCGATGCTGGCAGTGCAGGGGGATCGTTATCGAGCATTTGAAGATTCGCAATTACCGGTGGACGGCCGTGAGTTTCTGGCAGCAGAGTGCGCATATCACCATCCGCAATCTGCATATCGAACGTTCGGCATTGAACGTCGATCCCGATATCGTTGATGGTGCGGCGGCCATCGCTGCAATTGAAGTCTCGGATGTCGTCATCGAGAACAACACGATCGAACACACGGGCATGAAGGATATCCAGCGGGACAAAAGCGGATACGGGATCGACTGCTGGCGGTGTATCAACGGTACCATCCGGAACAACCAGATTCGGCAATTTCTGGGCGATGGCATCCTGGTGGAAGAGTCCTGTCACGTGACCGTAGAAGGCAACACGATCGAGGACGGGGACATGCAGATGCTCGACTGGTGGAGCGGTGGGATCTGGCTGGATGGCGGTAAAGACGTCCGTGTGCGTCACAACACACTGCGCAACAACAACGGTCCCGGCATCCAGGTGAGCGACACGGAAGTTGTATATCCTCAGGGGTTCTCGCGGGATTTCGTGATCGAGAACAACGTCAGCGAGGACAACGAATTTGGCATCTATATGTGGAACTATGGTCAGTGCCCACCGCCGACCGATGCGGTTCGTTTACGCGGCAACACGTTCCGGAACAATCGACAACGGGATGTGTGGTGTGTGGAGTGGCAGTGTGGCGTCGGACAACCCTGTGTGGAACCCGAGCCGGACCTTCCCGATTGCTGAAATTCCGTGTTCCGGCCCTCTGAGACTTTTTCGACCCCACCACGGAGGCACGGAGTCCACGGAGGATGAGGAGAACAGAGGACGCTGCGCTTTTCCATTTTCCCCTTCCGGTTGGTCAATCGTCCGACCATCCCGGACCCCTGACACCCGACCCCCGAGACCTGGGACCTGGCACCTGACACCCGAGACCTGAGACCCGTGTCCCGTCATACAGCCAACGTGACAGGGACGTTTGGACAAGGTCGGCAGGCTTCCGGTACAATCGATTCCGGAACCATGCTCGGCGAGGAGGATCCCATGGACGGGATCGTCAAACTCACGCGGCGGGAGTTTTTACGCCTGACGGGAATCGCCGGATCAGGCCTGCTTCTGGGCATCATGCTGCCGGACCCGTTGCGTGCCAGAATTCCGGAACCCGCTGAACGCCCGTTCGTACCCGATGTATTCGTTCAGATTGCACCGGACGATACGGTGACGATCGTCGTTGCAAAATCGGAAATGGGTCAGGGGGTTCGTACGGCGTTACCGATGATCGTGGCGGAAGAACTCGATGCGGACTGGTCCAGAATCCGCATCATACAGGCGGATGCTGCAGCGGACAATCGATACGGCCGCCAGGGTACGGGCGGCAGTACGAGTGTACGCACCTCATGGGAACGGCTGCGGCGTGCGGGGGCGGTGGCCCGGACCATGCTCGTGACGGCAGCAGCGCGGAAGTGGGGCGTCGATCCCGCAACATGCCGGACGGAAAGCGGCTGGGTCGTCCACCCGCCCACGGGTCGGCGGGCGCGCTATGGGGAACTGGTCGAGCAGGCGGCGCGTCTGCCGGTTCCCGATCCGAAAACCGTACCGTTGAAAGACAACCGTGCGTTTCGGCTGCTCGGACGGTCTCCGCGCCGGGTGGATGTGCACGCGATCGTGAACGGCCGCGCGACGTACGGGATCGATGTGCGCATTTCCGGTATGAAGTTTGCCACCGTGGTGCAGAGTCCGGTATTCGGCAGACGCATCCGTCGGGTGGATACGTCTGCAGCAAAGAAGGTTGCAGGTGTGCGTCAGATCGTGCGGCTGCATCGCATGGAAGAACCGGAACGTCTGGAAGATGGCGTGGCCGTTGTTGCAGATACAACCTGGGCGGCGATGCAGGGCGCGAAGGCCCTGCGCATTGAATGGGAACCGGAAGACGGGGATCCGGAACATTCTGATCGCATTCGCCAGCGGTTACAGGCTGCGCTGGACCGTCCGGCGGAAGTGATCCGATCGGATGGAAACGTGGATCGCGCATTGCAACAGGCCTCCCGCACGGTCGAGGCCGTTTATGCCGTGCCGTTCCTCGCGCATGCCACGATGGAGCCGATGAACTGTACGGTCCATGTTCGAGAGGATTCCTGTGAGATCTGGGCACCGACCCAGAATCCACAACGACTGCAGCGGTC
>CAZIRO010000193.1:0-4945 GCA_964541595.1 uncultured Acidobacteriota bacterium | reverse complement strand
ATAGCGCATGACCGCATGCGGACCCACGGTGTCCCATGGCCTGTCCCGATTTCAGTTGGGATCGGGTTGAAATTACTGTACAATGGACGCATTCGATTGACCAGCACACAGTGCAGACGGGCGATGGACACGGCACGTGCGTATCCGCAACGTTCCATTCCCGTCGGAAACGTCACGCACCGTATCGAGGCAGGGAAATGCGACGTCTGACACAGGGAGGATTTTTCCGATGGTTTGAACGGCTACGCATGGCGTTCCGCATGTACGGCACCCGGAAAGGATATCACTGGTCCTCGACCATTACCCTGTTTGCATTCATCGCGCTGTTCCCGATCGTGATCTATCTCACGATCGTGATCCGGTTCCTGCCGCAGGGGTTACTCGTCCGGTTTCTGGACTTCTGGTTACCCGAACAGGCCGTACAGGCGGTACTCCGTCAGATCCGGCTGATCGGCACGCCGAGCCCGATCGACTGGATTCTCAGTCTGATCGCGATCGTCGGCGCGATCAGCCACATTTTTCATTCGATCATCGAGATCTCTGACGACGTTTACGGCTATCACGGACGGCACTTCTGGGAGCGTCGCAAGGTAGCCATCGGCATCATGCTCGTATTCATCGGATGGCAATTGATCACCATGCTGTTCTATGTCGCTTCGGACTGGATCGTTCACCTGTTGCAGAACCTGCCGTTCATCCGTGTACACGAACTCGTGATCCGGTTTCCCGGATTCATTCGCTTTTTATCGGTGACCAGCGTCATGGTGCTGCAGTGGTGCAGTCTTCTGCTACTATTCGGTATGGCGGCACCGGAATTTCACCCCCGGGATCAGATTCCGGGTGCAACGTTCACCACACTGACGTGGTGGATCGTGAGTCGCATCCTGGGCATGTACTTCCGGTGGGTACCGGTGGAAGACATTTACGGTGCCTTAACCGGGATACTGGTCTTCATCTTCTGGGTATACTATGCGTCCATGCTTCTCATCGTCGGCATCTGTCTGAACGCCATTACCGCCCGGGAACGCCGAATAGCGGATCGGGAAGAAGCAGCATTCGTGATTGCCACACCGACATAGGCCCGAGCGATGCGCACCGGTTCATTTTGTCCACGGGTTCGGGATCCCGTACCGTTCTATTTTACGCAGGAGCGTCGTACGACTGATGCCGAGAACCTTACACGCGTCCTGCAGGGTGGCAAACATCCGGGTGGCGCAGCGCAGCAGCGCCTGTTCGAACATCGTTTCGATATCCCGCAACAGGTGCTGGGTCTGACCGGTTTGCAGCCGTTCATGGAGCAAACTGACGATGAGATTGGACAGCGGTTCCGGCGTCTGTGCCGGGACCCGACCGGTGAGGAAGAGTTGCACGCGCGCGGCCGTCAGCCAGAGGGCGCCGGCCGTTGTGAGGTTGATCAGGCAGGACCAGAATTGCAGGACGGTCTGCATATCATCGGGCCAGGGAAACGAGCAGAACCGCTGCCAGGCCCACCGTGTCCACACGATGGGATGGACGGGTTCGGGGAGTCGATGCACGAGTTCGGCCCAGGCAGCCGCCAGTTGCACCGGTCTGGGCATCCATAACCACAGTGTATCCGGCTGTTTCTGGAGTTCCTGGGCCAGTTGACGCAGTGTGGATTCCGCTCCGTAGACCATCCACAGGGTCCGCCGGTCCGTCTCGGGGGGTCGTAACCACGTGGCGTGTGTCTGCACGGTTCGTGCGGTGACCTCAATGGGGTCCATCACGGTCCATGCGGATTCCTGCCAGTGCGCAGTCTGCCGCAGGTGTTCGAGTACCACACGTGCCATCCAGACGGTGCGACCGACTTCAGCAAGGATGACGGTGCGGCCATTGGACAGGATCCGGCTGCCGACGGTCGTCAGCCACTCCTGCAGCGGTCCCATGGTCGCAGATGTTCCGGTCGCGTGCGCCGTGTGTGTCGGGAACATCGCGATCCCCTGCTGGATTTCCTGAATCAGCCGGATCAGGCGGGGATGTTGCACGCCCTGTTCCGGGCGCCATGGAACCAGCCAGACGTTCAAATGCGGCGGGAGCGCGATCCCGTTTTGCAGGGGGTCAAAAAAGATCACGGCGACAGCGTTGGGGCTGTGGGTCAGCGGTTCGATGACGGTGGGGAGTTCCGCCACGGTAACGGCAAATACGTGAATGTGCGGGAAGAGCGGTTGCAGCGGATCGGGAACGGCCGTGATCGACTGATGAACGCCATTCCCCAACCACCCCTGCAAAGCCGGACCGTGGTGAAGCAACCCGGGAGACCACCACCAGTGCCACTGGGGCGTTTGCCAATCCAGTACAGTGGTGGACTGCGCGGGAGACGTCGGTAAAGCCGTTGCGCTCATTCTGTTTCACATGCCGGAGCGGATATGACCTGAGCCGACGATCCCATCATAGGCATTTACCCCGGAGGGGTCAAACGTGCCCAGATGTATCCCTCCGGGGCATCGTCCCGTTGCAGCCACAATCCGAGTCCCGGTTGCCCGCAGTACCGCGTCGTCTGAACGAGTCCAGACCACTGAAAATGCGCGCCCGGAGAAATCCGCACACGAACGGTCCGCACGCCGTACCATGTAAACGGCCACACCGGATCCGTTAGGCGAATGATACCGATGTGCAGGTACCCGGTGAAGGGAATGTTCCGGGGGTTGGACAGTTGCGTCACGATATGAAAAATGCGCGGACGGTGTTCAACATACACTTCCAGACGTTCAATGAGCATCAGCGGCGTGGTTGTGGCAGCGGCGTATAACTGCACGTCGAGTGGTGCCGGCCGCTGGGTCATCCGGCTGCATATCGTCACCTCCTGGATCGCCGGATCGAGTTGAAACGGGAACTCACTCGTCATCTGTAGGGTCTGCCACCGTGTGGTGGGCCAGATGCATACGGGAAACCGATACCGTGCCAGCGTGTACAGACGTCCCTGCTGACGCGTTTGAAAGGCGATCGACCAGACGTCGTCGAGGGGACAGGGACGGCGGCGGCGAATGCGCCAGGTCGTTTGAATGGACTGTCCGGGAATCCAGTGCACCGACCAGCAACGCTGGGCCGTGCGATCCGGACCGGTATCGAGCCGCACCCGAACCACCGGCGGACGCGTTTGCCAGAGATCGGTGAATGCCGTCTGGAATCCGTACCATCCGGAAAGGCGGAGCGGTCGGTCGTGGTCCGTGTTCGTCCAGATACCGTCCTGGCAGGCCCACCGTGCAGCGGTATGCCCCCAGAAGATCACCGCGACCACCACGCCGAACACCCACAGCCCGGCGGTATACCGTGTCTGCCAGACACGCCCACCCCGGGCGAGGTTCACCCAGTGCGCGAGAAACCAGGGCACCGTTCCGATCGTCCACAGCGCCCACCGTGCGGTTTCCGTGACGGGGAATACGTGTGCGGGCATGCTCGTGACCGCTGCCAGGATGAAGATGGGAACCGGGGAGATGCGGGGCATTGTCCGAACGATGAGGAATGTGCCCGACCAGACGACTCCGACGAATCCGAGGGTAACCCATGAGAAATGCACCGTCAGGGGCAACCACAGTGAAAGACTGAGCATCCAGACCATCACGTACCGGACCCACGCATGCCGGCTCGCATGCAGCGTCGCATGCGACACCGCTGTCTGGCCGCACCACTGCCAGAGACGGTCCACCCATTCCGCGAGGACGATGGGCAGCGGTGCAACCGGCAACATCCACCAGCGCCATCGTCCCGACAGGACGGCCCAGCCGGCGAGTCCGAGCAGTATCCATATCGTCGGAATATTGGGCCACCCGCGCCAGAACATTCCGTTGAACAGAACGATGCCGCATACAGCGACCGCCCGCCATCCCCAATCCCGGGCCCGTAAAAACACCACAACCCACAGGATCAGGCCAGACCCGTAAAACCAGGTGTCCAGCGGTCGCGTGGCAAGGGGGGACCAGAATAAATGCATGTGTTATCCCACGATGTATGCAAGCGCGAATCCGATCTGTGCCACGAACATCATGGTATACATGTGTTTCCAGGAGACGTGATTCGCGTCTGTTGCGAGTTCATCCGGTCGACGCAACATCAAATATACCACATACGTACCATACAGCATCATCACGATACCCAGCGCGTTGAGCACCCCCGGGTGTCCCGTCAGGATACCCGCATGGACCCCGATGGGAATCAGTGCAAATGGAAAGATGAAAAACGGGCTGATGATCTGCGCCGCGCGCTTGACCCCCAGGCGAACCGGTAGTGTACGGCACCCGCCTGCACGGTCCCCTTCGATGTCGGCGAAATCTTTGGTCGTCGTCGCACCCAGGAGGAATAACCCGAAGATCGTACCGATATACCACGGTTCCGTCCCGAAAATCGTCTTCGCCGCTGACCAGCCCGCCACTTTCAGTAACCACCCGCGCGGGATCGCGACGGTTATATTGGCCCAGATGCCGAGACGCTTGGTACGGAACGGCGGGGCAGAGTACATCCAGGTCATGACCGCAGCAGCGCTGGCGAGTGCGAAACATTCCGGTCGACCGATCGGTTGCACGAGCCATGCAAGCCAGAGGGCCACGGCGAACAGGCAGACCGCATACACCTTGGCATGGCGCACTGAAAGCGCGCCGCGCGGGAGGGGACGGTGCGGTTTATTGATCCGGTCGATCTCCAGGTCGTAGATCTGGTTGAGCACGTTCGAACCGGCGTTGAGGACGGCGGCCATGAGGCTCCCGATGAGGACGAACTTGAGATGGGTCCAGATGAACGGTTGTTTCGGGTGGGCACCGATGGCCGTGATCCCGCCCGAGAGGAATCCCAGCGCGGGGGCGATCAACGTAAACGGACGCGCAAGTTCCCAGTATACGCGCAGGAGATCACGCCATCGCCGTGTACTCGGAATTCGATGACGCGTCTCCAGGGAAACCCCACTCGCCGAGTGCTGCATGCACATCCTCCATCT
>CAZIRO010000192.1:0-4975 GCA_964541595.1 uncultured Acidobacteriota bacterium | reverse complement strand
CTCTCAGTCAACGGAGGATGCCATGGTCGCTTGACTTCCACGAGAGAACCTACCCTACAGGGAACTCATCCAGGGACACACCGCGATCGTGCCCGGACCCCACCGCTGCCACTCATTTTGCATCACTATATTTTGGAAATGAACCATTAAGCGGGTAGACGAAATGTACTCCTGAAAGGAAAAAATGAAATATAGGACACGTTGCATACTTTTCTATCTCTGTGTACTCTGTGCACTCCGTGTCTCCGTGGTGAAATGATCCTATCGCAGGGCTACGGTTGAAAGCAGAAAGACCGATCGATTGGGAAAGGGATTGAGACCTTTGCTTCTGCCCACTGCTGACTGCTCACGCTCCATCCCGTGCTACCACCTGCCACCCGGGACCTGTGACCTGACACATGAGACTCCCGGGGCCATTTCCCTGTCCCATTGCCTGCCCCGATCCCGGGACGTACGGATTACACATTCCCCCGGCAAACGTGTATAATACTGTGCACGTGCGCGTTCTGACGTACGTGACGTTTCAGGCTCCGGGGACAGGTCATGGCCCGTAAAATGAAAGCACTCATTAAAGCCGAAGCCCGACCCGGTCTGGTGCTGGATGAGGTGGACATCCCCACGCCCGGTCCCGGCGAGGTTCTGATTCGGGTGGCCGTCACGACCATCTGCGGTTCCGACCTGCACATCTTTCACTGGAACCAGTGGGCGCAACGGCACGTGCGCCCTCCGATGATCATCGGTCATGAAGTTTCCGGATACATCGCGGCGGTCGGTCCCGGTGTGGACGGCATTCATGAGGGCGACTTCGTATCCGTGGAAACGCATCTCGTCTGTGGGCGCTGCCGGGCCTGTCGCACGGGCAACATGCACGTGTGTTATCGGTTGCGTATTCTGGGTGTGGACTGGCCCGGCACGTATGCGGAATTCGTACGTGTTCCCGCGATGAACGTGATCGCAAACGAGCCCGATCTGCATCCTGCCGTCGCTTCGGTCCAGGAACCCATGGGCAATGCGGTGGATACCGTCCTGTGCGAACCCGTTGCCGGCAAACGCGTGCTCGTCACCGGCTGTGGCCCCATCGGCCTGATGGCCATCGGCATCGCCCGCGCGTCCGGCGCCGAATGGATCGCGGCCACCGATCCCCATCCCTACCGGAGACGACTCGCGGAATCCATGGGGGCCGATTTCGTATGGGATCCGCTGCACGAACCGGTGCTGGATCTCCTGATGGAACATACCCACGGCGAGGGTGTGGAAGTCGTGCTGGAAATGTCCGGACACCCGGGCGCGCTCGACCTCGGTCTGAAGGCGCTGGCCATGAACGGACGTATTGCGTTGCTCGGGCTGCTTCCCGATACGGTCAATGTGAACCTGACGGAGGGATTGATCTTCAAAAGCGCCCGCATGTACGGCATCACCGGCCGTCGGATGTTTGCGACATGGTACCGCGTGAAAGCATTTCTACGGGATCGCAAGGTTCCGGTCGAGCGTTTAATTACACATGAGTTTCCCCTGGAGGATTTTGAACGTGCGATGCACCTGATGGAAACCGGCGAATGCGCGAAAGTCGCACTGTATCCGAATCCGGAACTCGTGCAGCCCCTGCATCCGGACCGCTGGACCCACGCGCGTGGATAACGGTTCGGTACTGTACCTCCGGGGGAACGGGCAGCCTGATGCCCAACACTGTGGCCATTAACGGAACGGTGAGGAGTGGGGAACATGGGTACACTCGATTTCATTCCGGAAGAACTCACCGCTTTGAAAGAACAGGGACTGTACATCCATATCCGGTCCCTGGAAAGCCCGCAGGGCGCATGGATCACGGTGGACGGAGAACGTGTACTCAACATGTGCTCCAACAACTATCTGGGGTTTGCGAATCATCCGCGTCTGCGGGACGCCGCCATCCGGGCGATCGAGCAGTACGGTGTCGGTCCCGGCGCCGTTCGCACCATTGCTGGCACGATGGCACTTCACCTTGAACTGGAACGCAAACTCGCCGAATTCAAACGGGTGGAAGCCACGCTGTCTCTACAGTCCGGATTCAATGCCAACCTGGCCACCATTCCCGCCCTGGTCGGACGGGGTGATGTGATCTATTCGGACGAACTGAACCACGCGAGCATTATCGATGGATGCCGTCTCAGCCGTGCGGAGATCGTGCGCTATCCGCACGGGGACGCCCGGGCACTGCGTGACATTGTTGCGGACACGCATACGCGGTACCGGCGGAAACTCATCGTGACCGACGGTGTATTCAGTATGGACGGAGATATTGCCCCGCTTCCGGACATCGCAGAAGTCGCGCAGGAATTCGGATGCATCCTCATGGTGGACGACGCGCACGGTGAAGGCGTACTCGGTGAAGGCGGACGCGGTATTGTCGACCATTTTCATCTGCACGGTCGGGTGGATATCGAAATCGGTACGCTGTCCAAAGCGTTTGGCGTGATGGGCGGGTATGTCGCCGGGTCCACTCAACTCATCGAGTACCTGCGGCAGAAAGCACGACCGTTCCTGTTTTCCAGCGCGGTGACCCCGCCGGACGTGGCGGCCTGTATCGCCGCGGTGGACATTCTGCTCGAGAGTTCCGAACTCGTGGAACGGTTGTGGGACAATGCCCGATATTTCCAGGCCGGTTTGCGCGATGCCGGGTTCGATACCGGTCAAACGCAGACCCCGATCACGCCCGTCATGCTGGGTGATGCCCGCCTGGCCACGGAGTTCTCGCACAAACTGTTTGCGCACCGGGTATTTGCACAGGCCATCGGGTATCCGACGGTGCCGCGTGGCAAAGCCCGGATCCGGGTGATGATCTCCGCGGCCCACGCACGTGAAGATCTGGATTTTGCACTTGAAGTATTCCGTAAAGTCGGGCGGGAACTCGGGGTCGTGCCGTCATGACGGAGATGCCCTATGCGTGTCCGCGTCTGTCCAACGTGCGGCCATGAAAATGCGTGGTCTGAAGACACGTGTGTGCTCTGCGCGACACCGTTACAGGACGCACCCGTAACGGACGATACGGGGCCGCGGTTATGGCGGCGCTGTCCGCATTGCGGGCAGCGGATCTCCTTTACGGTCCGCACCTGTACACACTGCGGTCATCCGGTACGCGATACATCCACTCAACAGAAAGAGGCCCCCGCACCCACGCCGAACAGCCAGCCAACATTGCACGCGTTTGCAACGCTGAACGACGACGGCACACGACCCATTGCGTCTCCCGATGTGGCGCACCAGACAACCGGATCGGAAGATGCGGAAGAAGATGCGGAAACGGAATCCCGTACCCAACCGATGCCTCCCACCGAACCCCCTGCGGAAGCGCCGACGGTACTCGTTGCGACCGACTTTTCGGAAGCACCGACAGGCGCCGTAACTCCGTCGACGTCCTCCGAACCGACGGAGACGACACCCACCGCACCCGAACCGGAACCGCTCACCGTACCGGCCGCATCGGCACCGTCCCCTGCAGAAACGGTACATACCGCACCCGTGTCTGCCGTTCCACCGGTACCGGCCGCGTCCCTGCCATCTCGACGCACGGGATACTGGCGATGGGCCCTGGTCGGGGTCGGGATTGCAGCGTTGATCGGCGCGATTCTCGGGGCATGGACGGGACCGGTCCGATCGGCGGACGGCGGACCCGCGCCGGACGATCGGACGATCCCCGTGACCTGGCAGGACTTCACGATCGAGCATACCGACACGACCACACAAACCGCCGATGTACGGTCAACGGAACCGACGGGTTCCCCACTCCGGGGTACGGTCCGGTTGATCGTTGAACCGCTGGCGGATGTATACGTCAATGGGTACTGGATCGGGCGGGTCCGGTCCCGCCAACTGAACCTTCCGGAGGGCACGTACCGCATCCGCGTCGCGTGGCCTCTCTGGATCCCCCGATCGGAGGCGATGCCACTGCAGGAGCGTATCGTACGTGTGCGTACGGACCATCCGGTTGAACTCGCCTTTCAACTCCGGGGCCAGGGCTGGCTGTACATCAACTCGTGGCCGTGGAGCGACGTCCGGATCGACGGCAAATCATTCGGGTCCACGCCGCTGACCGTGCGACTACCGGCCGGAGTGCATGAAGTCCGCTGGCAGACCCCGGACGGGCGTACGTATACCGTTTCTGTAACCGTACCGGAAAACGCCCGGGTCCACATCGGGTACGACTTCACGACGAATTCACTCACGCAGTACCCGAATCCGGAGACGCGCGGAGGCGGATAATCCGGCCCAATCTTCGATCCAGAGATCGACCGTATGCCAGCCGGGGTCCGGAGGCGATGTCGGTCGATACACAATGGCCTCCCAGTCGGGATCGTATTCGACCGTATCCGCCGGCACCGGTTGGCCGTCCCAGTGGAGTCGGATCCGATCTTCTCGCAGCCCCAGACCGACTTCACGGACCGGAATCCGCAGTCGATCGAGTTCCCGCCACCGCCAGTCCGGGCTTCCCGGTCGAAGGATCCGTGGTGGCGCGCGATCTTCGGCGATCAGGACTTCAACCGGTTGATACATATCCATCCGAAACGGCGCGTCCGGCATACGACCATTGAACAGCCAGGTGTGTTTCTGCGGGTGAAACAGGAATATGCCGGCGGGTCGTGAACGTATATCCCGAGACGGGCGGAATTCGAGCGTATGCGGTCGTTTAAACGGCAGGTCGGGCGGTACCAGCCGGTATGCGCGCGTGATGGGAACCAGGCCTTCCGGGACCCGGGTCGGAGGCTGCGGAATTGCAGCGAGTACGGTCGCGTCCCAGACCCCATCGGGCGGTACCGTCCAGATAAATCCCTCACCGAACCGAAACCGCACCCGTCGATGCGGATCTTCGATCCGGTAGATCTTCCACGGACCATACCATTCAACCAGCACACGGGGGATCCGATCGATCATCCGCCACGGCCACTGCATTGCGCATCCGGATAGGTCACACACCCACGGCGGATACGTTCCCGGTGGC
>CAZIRO010000191.1:0-4981 GCA_964541595.1 uncultured Acidobacteriota bacterium | reverse complement strand
GGTCTTCCACTGAAAAAACAGGGGCACACCAACCTCATCTACCTGGACACGCTCTCTCCATAGACGTTTTCACGTGTACGTATGATCCGGTGAAAGACTTTCGACGTTGAGGGTTTCCATTCATGGAACAGGAATGGCGTATGCTCCGTACCTGGATGATGCACCTGCGCAGGCAAATTGCAGCGGACCTGCTTCCTGAAGCGAGTGACCGGGCAATGGGACTCCTGCGGTGCGACCTGGACACACTCATGCTGGGGGTGTTGTACCGCGTCGGTGGCAAAAAAGCCGTGCACCGTGTCCGGTCCGGGTGTCCGAACGGCTTCGCGCACGGTACCGGACGGTACGAACTGCGCACGTTTGCCGTGGACGTTCTGGAAGCAAGTCCGGCATGGTCGGAAATTGAACGCCGATTCCGGCAGTTTTGCCGGCAATGGTTGACACGCCCGGTGCGTGCGGGTGCCGCGCGTGTGCGCCGGAGACGTTCAACATGAAACAGATCTTTGTCTCATCCACCATGCGCGGTGCCGTGCATCCGCGGCGACTCCGGAACATGACCGTGCCCGTGGACGTTTGCATTCCCGCCGGTGATCCCTATGTGGACCTGATCCGGACGTTCTGTGCCCGTCGCGGTTGGCCCTGTCGTGTGATCGAACGGTGGGTCGTGGACGCGATCGAACTCCCGATGTGTCCTCCGTTTACGGAAACCGAATCACTCCGACCGATGGCGCGGGGCGGATTCTCTCTGATCTTTGAAGCCATTTACCGCGATCGCGTGATCGTGCTGAAACGTATCGACGGACCTGCCGGACTGGCACATCCAGTCCGGTACCTCATTGGCGCCCAGGAAGCGAAAATCCTGCCAGCCATTCGGTCTCCCTGGATCGTGCCCGTACTCGGCACCGGTGTTACCGGCACGGCGATCTGGATTGCCATGGAACGCATGCAAACGACACTCCATCATGTGTTGCCCCATCTGTCCCCTTCTGAGGTGTGGCGCGTACTGGCGGACGCCTGCCGGGGACTCGCGGATCTGCATGCATACGGGTGGGTCCATATGGACGTTAAACCGCAAAACATTTTTCTCTGTAACGGCCGCGGTCGCATCGGGGACCTCTCGTCCGTATGGCGACGGGACGTCTACCTGCCCATGCGTATCCGTACGGTGACCACGCAGTATGCGGATCCCGTGCTCACACGTCCGGAACACCGGTTCCTCCGGGCGACCCCCGATCTGGACGTTTATGCCATTGGCATGATCCTGCATGAATACGCAACTGCCCGGAAACTTTCGCATACTGCGGCCATGCGTCTGGCGAATCGGTGCATGGGAACGGACCGCCCGGATGCGCAGCACCTTGCGGCCATGCTGGAGGCAATGGCGCAATGTTAGACCGGATTCTGGACATCATCTGGCCACGCAGTATCGAACTGTGGATCACCGATCAGGGGTATTACATCGTTTCCGCGCCCACGGGACAGTTGACCACAATTCCCGAACTCGCCGGTCTGCGACCGGATCGGTCGGTGGACACCCTGTGGACAGAAATCCGGGAACAATCCCGCCTGATCTATCCATCGAACATGGACGCCACGACTGCCGTATGGATCGACGACGCACAACGCATGTGGCGGGCGACATACATGCATGCTTTGCATACCAGTATTGTGCTGCGTCGCGTCGGGTTTCCCTTCACATTGGACGACTATCCGGAACCGCTGACCCGCATGCTACCGTCGATTCTGGAAAACGGAACCGGCCTCATCCTCTTTGCCGGACCGGTCGGTGGCGGCAAGAGTGCACTGATGTCAGCATTTTTGCGGGAACTCATGCAATATCCCATCGGAATCAGTCTGTATGAGGACAATCTGGAAATGGATCTTCCGGAAGGTGCGGGGGTCCTGTTCCATCGCATTCGCGGGGTACACTATGACGATCTGGCGACGGCTCTGGATGCGGACCGCAGGGTGATGATCCGGGTTGTTGCTGTCCAGGAAATTACGGAACCCATGCTGCCCCTGTTGCTGCAACAGGTACGGATGGGGCGCCTTGTGCTGTCGACCATCCACGCGGTATCTCTGCGGGAACTGCTGTTTCGTCTGAGCGTGGCAGTCGGAAATCCAGTGCTGCTTTCGGATACCCTCCAGGCTCTCATCATGATCCGGTTATACACTCACCCGACGGACGGTCATATCGTGCCGGTGCCATCGGTATTTCGCCCCCTGGGCAGCGCACGGGCTTATCTGGAACAGGGCGATCTCGACGGTGCCATCCAGGCACACGAAAACGACCGTGAGGGTCTTGAAAACCTCCCCGAACCGACCGTGATCACCTATCTGGAACAAACGGGACGGCTGCCTCCGCAGAATACGTTCGCGACCGGCCGTCTGTACATTCAGGAGAGTGCGATGCGCAGGCGCAGAGTCATCGCGGCGCGTCTCGGCACACGGTTCATCCTCAAAGTCCACGTCACTGGATCCGATATTGACATCCTGCACATCCGGCCGTTCCGCGACGCGCAGGCGATCCGGCAAGTCGAACAGGAAGCCCGTCACTGGCCACCGGGGATCTATGAAGTCGAACTCACGGAGTGAACCCTACGGCGAATTGATCATGCACTATGTCATCCGTTATCCGAGACACGTACAGGGCGTGACTCCACCGGGCACGGCATTCATCGATTACTGTCCGTTAACCACCCGGCGCGGACGGTCGTTGATCGTTGCACAACCGGCGATGGTGCCGCTCGTCGTGGACCAGTTGTGCCACCGCGGTATAGCTTTTGAATGTGTCCCCATCCGGCCCCTGACCCCACTACCGGAAGCCGTCCATGGCGAACCCCGGGACGGATTGTGCAGTTATATCTACTACCACATTATCCAATCGGCTATCCCGTACGCCCTGTTGCAGCAGAATGGGCCACATCTGGTGTTTGTGCGTCTGGTGGATCGGGAACTGCCCGTGACGCGGCATCAGGTCATTGTCCCTCGAGAAACGGTGGTCATTGAATACATTGACCCATCGAAGGTGATCGTATGGCCGGAATGATCTGTCCGCAGTGTTTGCAACGGATGCGCGATGTATGCGCACACCACGAAGGGCCGTATTGCGCACGCTGTCAGACGTGTTACTGCCCGGACCGGGAATCGGGGCCATCCGTAGATGTATTCGAGCAAACGCTGGTTGACCTGTATAAAGAGGACCCGGAATTCTGGCAGTCCATCCGGGCTGTACCCTGCCACCTGGACGGCGACCGCATGTTTTGTCGATACATTCCGACTGACCTGCCAGTGGCTGAACTCCGTCGACGCATTGCCGAACGCTGGCTGATCCGGAACGTGTTTCTCAAACCGGCCACAACGATTCCTCTGCTGTCCACCGGGATACCGCTGTACATTGCCGCCGCCGGTAAGCCAGGAGCCGGATGGTTGATCCCTCTCACAGGCAAACCGGAACCCTGGCCGGATCGATTGCAGGTCTCTGCTGTCCGGATCACTCCGGAATGGCATGAAATCCCATGGCCAGTGCGCATTACAGACGCATGGCGCTCCCTTATCCGGGAACACGCCTGTTTACGCATTTACACACCGCCATTTCCTGTCGCATTGACGCGTGCGGTCCTTGCTGCCGATCCAGAGTCCATCTGGCTGTGGTATGGACCCTACGGTCTCGTTGCCGCCCATGTCGGCCTACCGGTCGTTCCGGTTACTTATCCATGGACCGGTACCCGCCTGATTCGATGGCGCAATCCGGGATGCGTTCAGATTCGGTCCCCCCGCCACCGGCCTGCCGCCACCGCGGTCGCCACCGTCCGGCCACAGCAGACTGGTGATCAACTCTGGATCGCTGTGGATGTGCAATACGTGCGTCGAACGCCGTAAACCTTCCGGGCCGATTTGTTTCAGAACGGTCCCGGGCATCTGGTACAATAATACCAGGCTGCATTTCGTCTTCAGGAGGGAACGGATGGACCGGCGGGTTCGATGGTGGATCAGCCGGGTCATTCTGTGGGGATGGTTCCTGGCAGGCGCAACCGCACTGCCGCAACAGGTTCTGCCCGAATATCGGATTGTCGATCTCACGCACCGCATGCACGCCCGGATTCCCGTCTGGCCGGGTACACCGTCCATGGTCCTGGAACCGCTTGCGACTTTTGAACAGAACGGCTATTTTGCCAACCGTTTGTGCATGGCCGAACACTTCGGTACCCATATGGACGCGCCCGTACACTTCCGGGCCGGTCAGTGGGATCCTGCGGCCATTCCGGTGCGTCACCTGGTGGCACCCGCCGTCGTGATCGACATTCGCGGTAAGGTGACCCGTAATCCGGACGCCGTTTTGACCGTTCGCGACATTCGCCGCTGGGAACAGCGACACGGGACCATCCCGTCCGGAAGTGTCGTCATCCTGTATACCGGCTGGGCCGAACGGTGGAATGACCCGGACGCTTACAGGAATACCGACGCAGAGGGAACAATGCATTTCCCGGGGTTTTCAGGAAAAGCGGTCCAGTTTCTCGTGAAGGAGCGCCATATCGTCGGACTCGGGATCGACACGTTAAGCGTCGATCCGGGCATATCCAGAGACTTTGCCGCCCATCACGCAGGTGCGCGGGCCAACGTGTACAACCTGGAAAATCTGACGAACCTCGATCGACTCCCCCCGAAGGGCACTGTGCTCATCGTGGCACCGCTCAAGCTGGCGGGTGGGTCCGGAACTCCGGTGCGGGTCTTCGCCCTGGTCCCGAAAAATCGTCAACCTGAACGTACCGCCAGATGATGGTTCCCGTACAGTCCGACGCCGTGACCGGGTGACCTTGGCGGTCGCCCAGTGGCGCCCGTGCACCCCGTTACCTCCACTCAGTCAACGGAGGACGCAATGGTCACTTGACTTCCACGAGAGAACCTGCAATCAACAGTGCCGGGTCAGGGCATCAGCGGAAACGGTGGCCGGGTGGGTATTGATACAGCAACTTCACAAACC
>CAZIRO010000190.1:0-4990 GCA_964541595.1 uncultured Acidobacteriota bacterium | reverse complement strand
CGTGTGGCGCTGAAACGAAACGCCCGACCGGAACAACTCTTCCACGCTCGCGGACGAAACGGCAGTCCCGTATGGTCGCCGGACGGCACACGTATCGCGTTTGTCAGCAACCGCCAGGACCATGCACTGATCGGTGTGTACGATTTGCGGCAGCGCACGATTCGATGGATGGCACCTTCCGTGGATCGGGATATGCACCCCGTATGGTCCCCGGACGGACGGCATCTGGCCTGGATCCGGCTGCCCGGCCGCAAGAAACACGAACGGTTGCATCTCATGACCGGCTATCCGTTTGCCATTCTGGTCGGTGATGTCGATACCGGAGAAGCCCATACGGTCTGGCGGTCACCCGGAGCCGATGGCGGGTTTGCCCAGTGGTATCCGGCGCATCCGCTACGCTGGACGCAATTGAACACGTTGCTATTCTATTCCGAGCACGAAGGATGGCTGCACATCTATCGCCTGGATCCGAATACGGGGACCCTGACGGATCTGACCCCCGGCCGGGGGATCGTGGAAAACAGCAGTATCGCCGCGAGCGGTCGCTGGCTCGTACACGACGGCAATCACGGCGATATCGATCGTCGTCACCTCTGGCTCGTCGATATTGAAAAATCGCAGCGCACGCCCCTGACCGAAGGTAACGGTATTGAAACGCATCCCGTGTTTCTGGCGTCCGGAAAGTATATCGCCTATATGGCTGCAACAGCGCGTCAACCGCAGGGAATCTTCATTATGCATCTGGCCACACGTCGCTCCCGGCGGATCGCACCAGAGACGTGGCCCGAACGGTTTCCCATGGATCAGCTGGTCGAGCCAGAAGTTGTCCGCTTTCGTTCGGTCGACGGCTGGACCATCCATGCGCAGTTGTTCCGGCCGCATCACGCGGGGCAGGAACGCCTGCCCGCTGTGATCTTTCTGCACGGTGGCCCGATTCGGCAGATGTATCCCGGATGGCACGACCGCGAATACTATGCCCGTGCATATGCAATGAACCAGTATCTCGCCAGTCGCGGATACATCGTTTTATCCGTGAATTTCCGAACCGGTATCGGGTACGGACGGGCGTTTCGTCTGGCACCCCACCAGGGGCCACGGGGGGCATCCGAATATCAGGACGTGCGTGCAGCCGCACTGTACCTGCGGTCCCGGCCGGATGTCGATCCGGAACGGATCGGTCTGTGGGGTGGGTCGTACGGCGGGTATCTCACCGCGATGGGACTTGCCCGGGATTCCGATCTGTTCGCGGCAGGCGCGGATCTGCACGGTGTGCACGACTGGGCGTTCCGCGCGACCGACTTTTACCCCGGCGGCGGCTGGGGTCTGGAAAGTCCGGAAGAACTCGAAACCGCCTATCGATCCTCACCGGTTGCGACGCTCGACGCATGGTTTTCTCCCGTACTCGTCATTCACGGGGACGACGACCGAAACGTTCTATTTGCCCAGACGACCGATCTCGTCCAGCGCCTGCGTGAGCGCAATGTCCACGTGGAAGTCCTTGTTCTTCCGGACGAAGTGCACGGCTTCCTGCTACATCGCAGCTGGATCCGCGTATACCGGGCCATTGCTGCATTTTTCGAGCGGTGTCTGCGGCGGTCCTGTGTCCCCCGGCCGGGCACGCCCGTTACCGATACGCCGTGAACGGGTTCCCCGATGAGTCGCTACGGCCCGTATAGACGCAGTCGAAAACCATTCACGATGAATGCTGCCATCTGCGCGCGATTCACCGGTGCAAATACACAGTACCGATCCGCCGCACATCCGCTGATGATCCCGCGGGCCCACAGGTAGTGCACATGCGCGCAATACAGCGCGCTGTCCGGTACGTCCGTAAAGTGGTTCACAGCGCCGTCATTACAGTGGTAACTTCGGCCGGTAGTCGGGTCCGTATACGACGTCGGTGGGGGACCCCCGAGAATACCGAGTGCAATAAAAATGGCCATCTGTCCGCGGTTGACGGTGCCGAAGGGGCAGTACTGTGCGGTTCTGCAACCGCCGACAAATCCGCGCGCCCATAAATAGTGGACGTGACGGCAGTAAAAGACGCTGTCCGGTACGTCCGTAAAGTGATTGCCCATACCGTCCGCACAGTGATAACTCCGGCCGGTAGCCGGATCTGTATACGCCACCGGTGGACTCCCGCCTCGTTCCGCCTGCGTGATAAAGACCGCCATCTGTCCGCGGATCACCGGAGCCAGCGGACAATACGTCGTCGCCGTGCAACCGGAAGTGATCCCCCGATGGAGCATGGTTTCAATGTGCCGGTAAAAGATGAACGTGTGCGGGATGTCCGAAAAACTTTCACCCACGTGCAATGACCAGGTGGTCATCTCACCGGAACTCAACGTCTCCGTCAGGGACGCATCCCAGTGCGTGGCCGGTCGGGCGGTTGCCGTAATTTGAACGGCATAGCAATCGCCCGTTGCGCCTGCGCAGTTTACGGTTGCCCCGCCGCCGATCGTTCCGTAGTCTGCCGAAGCATCGTTCAGGGTGTATGTTGGTCCACCGGGTCCGGTCAGGTTGCTGGCCGTTCCGGTGACCCCCACTGGTGTCGCACCGAGATTGCGCCATCCCGGCGCAACAATGGCCGATTCGCCCACTTCCAGGACGCCGTTGCCCGCACTGTCGACCGTAAGCGTCGCGGGAATCAACGGAGTGCTGCTTACCAGAATAGACAGACGGTCCAGGCGGGTACGGTTTCCATCCGTGGCCATGACCTGAAACGTATACGTTCCCGGTGTGGCCGTCCCGGCAACGTTGACGGTCAGCGTACTGGAGCCACTGCCATTGGCCGGCGGGGTGACCGGATTCGGTGTGAATGTGCATGTGACTCCCGCGGGGAGGTTCGCGCACGACAGCGAGACCGCATTGCTGAATCCGTTCAATGAGTGGACCGTACACGTGCTCGTCGCCGTCCCACCTGGCAGGGCAGCGAGATCCGTCGGATCGCATACCACCGAAAAGTCCGGGGGTGCCAGAGTCAACCGAAACGCCCCGCGCCCGTGCGTGAACGAGATGATCGTGTTCGCCCCTGTACTGGCCACAAGGTCGAATACAGCCACGTTCGGATGCCCGTTCATGAACACCTGCCATGAACTGCCGCCGTTCGGACTGCGGAAGATGCCGATGTCCGTGCCGATATACACCACATTCGGATTCGTCGGGTCGAGCAACACCGCATTGATTGGAATATCCGGAATCCCGGTATCCACGGCGGTCCAGGTAGGACTCGGGCTCAACGCATTCGTCGTCTTGAACAGGTGGTTGCCACCAAACCCGGATAATGCCACATATACAGTATTTGGATCCGTCGGATGCACGGCAATATCATTCACGCCACGTGCCGGAATCGTTCCCGTAATATCCGTCCAGTTCATACCCGCATTGACCGTTCGAAACACCCGACCGTTGCTCAATCCTACGAAATAGACATCACACGCCTGGCCCTGGGCAAATGCCATGGCACGGATATTGGCTCCGGAATACAGCGGGTCCGGGCTGTTCGTACTCCAGGAACTTCCTCCATTTGTTGTCCGCCAGACATTGTCGGTCCCGGCGATCAGCACGTCCGGCTGATCTGGACACATCGCATACGGTGCGATAAATGCCACGTTGGTCTTATCGATCCCCGTATCCGCCGACATCCAGAACCCACCCGCGTTCGTCGTTTTCAGTATCGTGAGAAACTGGTAGGACACATACCACGTATCGTTCGGACTGCGCGGATCGATCGCAGAAAACGCGCCATCACCGCCCATGATCTGCTGCCAGGACGACGCACCGGTGAACTGGACCGTCCCATTGTCCTGGGCACCGCCGATGGCGAAATTGCGGTCTGTCGGATGCAGTGACGCGCCCGGATAAAACTGGGTCAGGGCCAGCGTACTGTTGAGATTGGTCCAGTTGGCACCGTTGTCCATCGTCATGAATACGCCACCGTCATTGCCCACCCAGACCGAACCGTCCTCGCCGAAGGCAATCACATGCTGATCCACATGCATATCCAGCGGGCAGACGCTGTTCCATGAAGCACCGCCGTTCAATGAAACAAACAAACCGACGCCGCCCAGCCAGACGCCACCGTCGATCGGATTGACCTCAATGACGAGGTCATACCAGCACTGTCCGGTCGCGTTTCCGGACAGCGTACAGATATCGTCCAGGGGCCAGTACATGCAGTTGCCCGTAGGCGTCGGCAACTGAGTCCATGTGGTGCCACCGTCTGTACTTTTAAATGTACCCAGCTGGCGCCCATTACTGGCGTTTTCATACACGGCATATATGGTATTGGGATTTCGCTCATCCACGGCAATGTCGATACGCCCCACATTGGTTGTGGGTAGTCCACCTCCGAGTTTCGTCCAGGTTGCGCCGCCATTTGTCGATTTCCAGATCCCGCTACCCCGAACGGCTGCGTAGAGGACCCCCGTACTCGTGAACACGAGATCGTGCACGAACGTGGTCCCACCCGTCTGGGCGGGACCCAGAACCAGTGTCCAGTTGACGCCGCCGTCAAAAGATTTCCAGACCCCGAACGTACCGGTCCGCGCGTAACAGATGAAACCGCCCGCGCCAATAGTATTGCTGGCGTATACGATGCTGGGGTTGCCGGGATCGACGATGATGCGACTGATACTGGTGTTCTGAAACACCGAGGCACCGAGCAGGGTCCAGGAATGTCCGCCATCCGTCGATTTCAAAATTCCGGCACCAAAGTAACTGTCACAACTCAGATGCGGTTCACCAGTCCCGACATAGATAACGTTGGAATCCGACGGGTCCAGCGCAATGGCGCCGATGGCCAGAGACGGTTGCTGATCCGTCAGCGGAGTCCAGACCCCACCGCCATTGGTCGTTTTCCAGACGCCGCCCTGTGCACCGCCGAGGTATACCACCCGTGCATCCATTGGATCCACCGCCAGGGCCGTCACCCGGCCGGTATACGGTATGCCCAGCCCGAGTTCCAGCAGGGGCATCGGTCCGATCGATT
>CAZIRO010000189.1:0-5052 GCA_964541595.1 uncultured Acidobacteriota bacterium | reverse complement strand
GTCAGCCACCCCGTTTTCTCTTCAGCCCATCACCGGACACCCGACACCCGGGACCTGAGACCTGAGACCCGAGACCTGGGACCTGAGACCCGACACCGGACACCTGGGACCGGAGATGGGAACTTGACATGCCCCCCACGGATACATACAATGGTCCGCGGTTCTGAAATTGAAAATGCATCTCAATGTCAATCCCCATAATCTCCCGGTGGAGGTCGAACCATGGTTATACGCCTGCCGTTTGTCCGTCAGTGGCTGCAGATTGCCTGCTGGACCCTGATATACGGCCTCGTATGGACCGGCATTGCCCCTGTTTCGATGACCGCGCCGGCGGTCGTATATGCCGCATCTTCCCGCCATGAAGAATCCCATGCTCCCACGATTGAACAACTCGTCCGGGAGGTCGAACGACTCCGTGCAGAACTCGAACGACTCCAGCGACAACTCGATCCCGAACGGATCGCGGAACTTGAAAACCAGATCGCCGTCCTGACGGAAGAGATCCAGCGATTACGCGAGGCACAGGCACCCCCCATCGAATACCGTAGCGTGTACGGACTCGGACCCTCTGCCTCGCGCGTGTATCAACAGACCCACGGCGTTTCCCTCGCCGGATACGGGGAAATCGAATACCGTAACGTCTCCGATGGGGACAAAGTCGCGGATGCCCATCGGTTGATCCTGTATCTGGGATATCGTTTCAGTGACCGCGTCCTGTTCAATTCAGAGGTGGAATTCGAACACGGGACGACAGACGAAAACCTGGACGCACGAGATGGTGAAGTCGCGCTGGAATTCGCCTATCTGGACTTTCTCATTGATCCGCGTTTCAATATACGCGCCGGGCTCATGCTCATTCCCCTCGGAATGATCAATGAGATCCACGAACCCCCGACGTTTTACGGCGTAAATCGTCCGGATGTCGAACTCGTGCTCATTCCCACCACCTGGCGAGAGGTCGGTCTCGGCATTTTCGGAGAGTTCGGACCGCATATACAGTATCGCGCCTATCTCATCAACGGTCTGGACGCCCGGGGAATCTCCGCATCCGGCATTCGAAATGCCCGTGGTAGCGGTAACCGTGCGCGATTTCATACGGCGGCCTGGGTGGGTCGTCTGGACTGGTTGCCCAATCCGTACGTACAGATCGGTGTGGGGGCATATCTGGGACGCGCCGATCAGGGATTTCGATTCAACGACGGTCGACCTCTGCGGGTGTCCATCCGCCTGTTTGAAGTCCACACACGACTCGAATGGCGCGGTCTGGAAGCACGTGCACTGTACGTGTACACGCGCATTCCGGACGCCGCCGAACTGAACCGCTGGAAAGGGCTGACCGGTACCCAGGGTGTCGGCAGTACATTGACCGGTGGATATATCGAAGCGGCGTTCAATATCGCGACCCTTCTGCACGCCCGTCCCGAATGGACAGTGGCCCCGTTCGTTCGGTGGGAGACATACGACACGCACCGTGCGGTTCCCCCGGGCTACCTCCGGGACCCGGTCCGGGATTGGCGAATCTGGACCCTTGGCGTGGTGCTGAAACCCGTCCCGCAGGTCGTCGTCAAAGCGGATGTCCAGTTCAAACGCAACCGCGCGAACGAGACGCGTACCCAGTGGAATTTCGGTGTCGGGTTCAACTTCTGAACGAACACACGCCGAAGTCGCCCCCTCCATCGCGAACCATGTATACTGAGCACCGAACCATTTCCCTGATTCGACCGGAGGTCATCGCCCGTGTACTCCGTGCGCAGATTATGGGGATGGACGATCGTTTTCGTACTCGCCGCATCGTTCGGATCGGCTGTTCCGGAAAAAAAGTCACCCGCAACGGACCCTGTACGCAATATCCTGCGCCAGTTATATCCCGACGCAACCCGGATACAGAGGAAGTTCGTCTATCTCACAAAGAAGGAACAACGCGAGGTCCAGCGCCGCGCGCGCGTTCCAATACGCACACGACTATTCAAGTTTTATCGGCTCTATCGGGACGACACCTGGATGGCAGATGCGGCGGTGGACACACACATCCTGCGCACGCATTACGAGACACTCCTTGTGGTCATCACACCCGGAGGCGAAATCGATCGGATCGAAATCCTCGCATTTGAAGAACCTCCGGATTATCGCCCGTCACAGCCCTGGTTGGAGCGGCTGCACCGACAAACCCTGAACGACGACCTCTGGATCGGCCGCTCCGTGCCGAACATTACGGGGGCAACGATCACGGCCCAGGCGATCGTTCGCAGTGTCCGTACACTCCTTGCGGTCTGGGAAATTGCGTTTGCCCCGCGACAGGAGGACTGAACATGCGTTTCATGGTCACGCCGGAGATGCGCAGAAACGTTCTGTTGCGGCGGATCATCCTCTGGTCCATCGTATTCGCCATCGTGTTCTGGTCGACCAACTGGTTGTTTTATCTCCATATCGGGACCTCTTACACGGCCATCGTCCGGTACTACCGTGGGGATCCGGCTGCGTTTCACCATCCGAAGAGTTTTCGCAGTCTTCTGGAGGAGACCCACTTTCACGCATTTGCGATGCTCATTTTCCTGATGACATTCACGCATCTTGTGATGTTTACCGAAACCACGATACAGTGGAAACACACGCTCGTGCATGCGACGTTCGGAGCGGCATTCGCGGACATGACCAGCGGGTGGCTGATTCGATATGTCCATCCCGCGTTTGCCTGGTTGAAGATCGGTGCATTTCTCACCCTGCAGGGTGCCACGCTCATCATTCTGATACTCATTCTCCGTCATTTGCGGAACGCGCACGGAGGTATCCAGGGACTCATGCCCGAACCAGGAAAACCCCGGAGCTCTCCGCAATGAGTCACAGGGGGATTCGGATATTCCGCTGCCTCTTCCTGAAAGGGGGCCCGATACTCATCGGATGGGTCCTGATGTTGCCGGAGTTTTCCGGGCCGACAGATGCGGTCCATCCGCAACGACCGCTCATGGCATGTGCGCGACTGGCCGATACGGCAACGTTTCCCGCACTCCGCACCTGGTATGTCATGGGGACCGTCCTGACGGTCTGGATTCCCCAAGTACCGCCGCAGCGTGCACGTGAAGTCTCCGAACGGATTTACCGCCGGATCCGGGATCTGGATCGGGAAATGAGTCTCTACCGTGCAGACAGTGCACTCTGGCGACTGAACCGCAGCGCCGGGCAGGGTCCCGTACGGGTGTCCCGCGATCTATGGAACGTCATCGCCCGCGCGATACAGATCTCCCGGGATACCCGGGGCGATTTTGACATCACCGTCGGTCCGTACATGATGCTCTGGGGATTTTTCGGTGGCATTCCGCGCCGGCCGACATCAGAAGAGATCCGTTCCGTTCGCCGACGTGTCGGGTATCCAAAAATCCGCCTGAACCGAATACACCGTACGGTTGAACTGCTGGAACCCGGGATGGTGCTCGACCTGGGGGGAATCGCCAAAGGATACGCGGTGGACGAAGCCGTACGCATCCTGCGCGATGCGGGTATCCGACGTGCGCTTGTCCATCTCGGTGGGGAAATTTACGTTCTGGGACCGGGACCGACGCCGGACTGTCCCTGGGTGATCGGCATTCGCCATCCGCGGCGGCCTCATGACGTATGGCGATACATCCTGCTGGTCAACATGGCCGTTTCGACCAGCGGGGATACGGAACGGTATCTCGTGATCCGTGGCAAACGGTATCCCCATATTCTCTCACCCCATACGGGACAGCCGGTGCGACATGCCGTGCGTAGTGTCACCGTCGTCGCACCGACGGCCACCTGGGCAGATGGTCTGGCGTCCGCCCTGTGGGTGGCCGGTCCGAGACGCGGACGTGCGCACCTGCGCCGGATACACGCCCCCTGCGCGTTCGTGCTCTGGATCGTGGAACGTATGGGGCAACTGCATGAGGTCGCCGCATTCATCCGGCACATGCCCGCCGATCAGCGCTGCGCGAGCGTCCGAGTGATCCAGAGAACACTGTCGGATACCGGTCGAAACGTCCACCGGTAACACGGGACACGAGCGAGTATGGTATCGATGATCTCCGTATGGTGCGCGACCGCTTCAGGGTTCCACGGCACAAAAAAACTGCGCGTCACGCACTCGGCCACGGCCTGCGCCCGATGCAGCGGGGTCAATCGTTCCTGTGGACCGTGTTCGAGGATCAGAATGGCCCGCAAGATACCGCTTTCCGACGACACCCAGCGCCCTTCCCCATGCCAGGGTGTGCCGTAAGCGCGAACGCCGGACCCTTCCGGGCGCAGGATCACGCGATCGTCGCTCAATACGGACGTGCCGATGTGCGCGTGCCAGAGTCGGGATACGGTCGTCTTTCCGGCACCGGACGGCCCCGCAAAGACGAGTATGCCGCCGTCCGGATGACACACGGCCGCCGCATGCAGGACACAGCCACGTCCTTGCGCCAGCCAGTGAAGCAGGATCAGTTCATCGAGCGGATACGCCAGCGGGTATACGGGTCGATGGGCAGGAAAGGCGTCCGTATCCAGCCATACCTCGCCAGTGTGCCATTCGGGGTCCATACATGCGACCTGATAGGGATGCGTATGACCGAATGCCCGTGAATACAACGCGATCCACACATGTGCCGTATTCGCATACAGTTTCCAGACTTCCCCACTGTCAAACCGTAACTGCCCCCTCGGCGACCAGGAGGACAGCGACGTGCGACGTGCGGTGATCTGGACGTCCGGCCGTTCAGGAACGGGTGTTCGGAATCGACGCATCGGTGGAGGCAATGTCACAAGGACATCTGATTCGGTGGCGAGTGCGATCGTACAGCCCCCGATACGAAGCCCGATGGAACGGTCGGGTACGCGGCAATGTCGGAAACTCTGTGTGCGCATCATCTCTCGGGTGTGTCTTCCATGTACCGTCCTATTCTGAAATGTTCCGGCACACCTGACAAGCCCGGGGACAGACTGGGATCGGGACACGGGGATGCACCGGATGCGCGGATGGCCCGGTTGTTAGGTCTCAGGTCTCGGGTCTTCTATGTTAAACGTGGGTCAGATGTTAGGGGTTATGGGTGTAAAATG
>CAZIRO010000188.1:0-5128 GCA_964541595.1 uncultured Acidobacteriota bacterium | reverse complement strand
CCCCGACACCTGGGACCCGAGACCTGACACCTGGGACCGGAGACCGGTGGCCACCGGCACACCGGTGGATCCGGTAGTTCCGCTGTCCCATTGCCTGTCCCGATCGCAGTGTATAGGTACTTGTCCGCCCCCCGGATATTGGTGTACGATTATCCACTCCGGTTGCCTCCTGAGGTCCTATGGGACGAATTGTCATCCTGCCGGACGGTGTGGCCAACCGGATCGCGGCAGGAGAAGTCGTACAACGTCCGGCTTCGGTCGTCAAGGAACTGCTGGACAATGCGATCGATGCCGCTGCCCATGATATCGAGATCCGTCTGCAACGCGGCGGGAAACAACGCATTCTCGTTCGGGACGACGGCATCGGTATGGACAGTGAAGACGCGGTACTCGCGTTTGAACGGCACGCGACGAGCAAGATCCGTACGGTCGACGATCTGCATTGCATCCGCTCCCTGGGATTCCGGGGAGAAGCCCTGGCGAGTATTGCCGCCGTGTCCCACGTGATTCTGGAAACCCGCCCGCACGATGCCGACATCGGCACGCGCGTGGAAATCATCGGCGGCCGACTGCGCAAGGTCGAGCCGGTGAGCGTACCGCCGGGCACAATTGTGCAGGTACGCAATCTGTTCATGAACGTGCCGGCACGTCGGAAGTTCCTGGCCGCTGTATCGACCGAACTCGCGCATATCCTGCGCGTGGTCGAAAACTATGCACTGGCGTATCCGACCATTGCGTTTCAACTCTGGCACGAACAGAAAGAACTCCTGCGGTATCCGGCGGTGCAGGAACCGGCCGAACGCGTGCGGCAGGTCGTGGGCGGCACGGTCATGGACGCGCTCGTCCCGTTTCGCTGGTCGGGTGAGGAGGGACAACTGCACGGCTGGATCAGCGTCCCACACGCTGGTGGATCGCGTCCGGACGGAATCCACCTGTTTGTGAACGGCCGCTGGGTCCGTGACCGGTTTCTCCTGCAGGTATTCCGTGACGCATGGCGCCGGTTTGGCGCGCGTCAGCCGTATCCCTATGTGATCGCCTATCTGAACGTGGATCCGGACCGCGTGGACGTGAACGTCCATCCGACGAAACTGGAACTCCGGTTCCGCGATCCGGATCGCATCCGCTCGATCGTATTTACGGCGATTGAACAGGCGTTGCAGGCCCGTCGACCGATCGTCGAATGGGTCGCGTCTCCCGGACGACGGCAAAAATTCCCGCAGCCACCGCCGTCTCATGTGACACTCCGCGCACCCACGGGGTCCGCACTGCGGCCGCCGTCCGCCGGGGAATCCTCCACAGAATCAGGGGAACCGGCAGTGGTCCCCGAACCGGTATCCCCTGCGGCCGAACCCGCTCCATCCCGGCGTGTCCTCGGTCAATGGGCCGGTTGTTATATCGTGATACTGGAACCGGACGCGCTGCTGCTCATTGATCAGCACCTCGTACACGAACGCTATCTGTATGAACGGTGGCTCGATGCATTGCACGCACAGTCGGCCATACCGCACCGCACCCTGCTTGTGCCGGTTCCGGTGGATCTGCGGCCGTCCGATGTGGAGACCCTCATACACCACCGTCAACGGTTGCAACAGCTGGGCTGGCATCTGGAATCCTTTGGACCGTCGACCGTGGTCGTACATGCGATTCCCATCGGGATGCATGCCGACCAGATCCCGGCCGCCGTTCAGGCACTCCCTGCATGGCTTTCGGAATCGGCACCGGAACACGCAGAAGGATGGGACGAGATCCTGAAGACGCTGGCCTGTCGATCCGCGATCAAAAAAGGCGATCTGCTCACGCCGGAACGTACCCATGCACTTGCGGACATGTGGGAACGTTTACGGGTACCGCAGGTGTGTCCCCATGGCCGAACGCTTTCCGTGCGTATACCGATCCGCCAGGTACATCGGATGTTCGGCCGTGACTGGAACGTGGAGGCGTCGTCATGACCGATCCGTGGGAACTGGGTCTCTCCCTGGTGGGGATGGGCATCCTCGTTCTCGGGTCGTTCTTCTTCTCGGTCACGGAAACCGCGCTCATGGCCTGTGACCGGCTGACGATCCGGCGACTGGCGCAGGAGGGCAACTGGCGTGCGCGCATGGCGCTGGAACTTCTGGAACGGCCGGAACGACTGCTCAGTACGGTTCAGATCGGGGACAAGATCGTGGACGCGGCGTTTGCCTCGTTGATGACTTACTGGATGGTGCGCATCCTTGGACAACATCCGGAGGTCGTGATCTACGCCGCATTCATCATCGCGGCGGTCACATTGCTCATCGGGGAGATCATTCCGAAAACGCTCGGCGCATACCACCCGGAACGGATGACCCTGTGGATGGGACCGTTTCTGTATTTGATGATGCTGGCCATGTACCCGCTCGTGCGGCTGGTCAGCGGTACGGCGCGATGGACCCTGCACAAGTTTGCGCGTACGGAAACCGCACGTTCGGAACAACTGACCGAGGAAGACGTGCGCCTGATCTTCCGGATGCTGCACAAATCCGCGCCGTATCTGCGCGGAATGTCCCGTGTCGCGACGCGGATTCTCGATCTGCCGAACCATCCAGTGAGCGAAATCATGATCCCGCGCCACCGCGTCGTCTCGATCATGCTGGGCACCCCGATCGATGAAATCGCCCGGATGGTGCACACACGCGGGTTTTCCCGCTATCCGGTGTACGCCGACCATCCGGACAACGTTGTCGGTATCCTGTACGTCAAAGACTTCTGGCCGGCGTTACTGGACCAACGACTTCACCGTCCGGAAGACATCCGGCCGATGCTGCGCAGACCGATCGTCGTGCATACCAATGCCCGCATCGACCAGGTGCTGCAGGAAATGCGTCAGCAGAAGATGCACATTGCCTGCGTATTTGACGAGTTCGGACGGTTTGAGGGTATTGTCACGCTGGAAGACATCATTGAGGAAATCGTGGGCGAGATCGAGGACGAGTTTGACATCCATCGGGAACCCTCGATTCACCGTCGCCGGGAAGGGTTCTGGGAGGTCGCCGGAGACGTTCCGGTTAAGGAACTCAACGAAATCCTGCCGGTGCCCCTGCCGGAGAGCCACGAGTATGCCACCCTGGCAGGATTTCTCATTCACCATCTGGAACGCATTCCGGACACCGGAGAAACGGTTGATTATCCTCCCTATCGACTGGTCGTGCGGGAACGTGACGGACCACGGATTCGCCGTGTGGATATCGTACTGCGTTCGGAACGCGACGTCCTGCAGGGTAAAGAGCAGTAAGGCCATACGGCCGTCTGGACTTCCTCCTGACGTCACCTGCCCTTTTGCCATCCGGAACCGGAGACGCATCGCCCGTTCCCTTATTGTAACCGTTCCGCCAGCCAGGTACGCCACGCGGCCGGTCCCCGGGACCGGGGCCACCGTCGGACGACGATCCGATCCGGCGGTACGATCTGCACATCTGGCCATGTCTGTACCCGGTGCACCCATTCCCGGATCTCCCGATCGTCCTGCACCTGTACCCGCAATATCAACTGACCGTCCCGGAATGCGATCTCCCGTATTCCCGCACGGCGACAGATGACCTGGATGTGCGCGATTTCCACAAGGTGACGCACCGGTTCCGGCAACGGCCCATAGAGATCCCGCAACTCCCGTGCAATCGCATCCACGCGGTCATGCGTATCCGCCTCCGCAAGTGCACGGTAATAATACATGCGATGACGTTCGGCCGGCATGTAATCGTCGGGAATACAGGCATCGACGGGCAACCGCACGGCCGGACGCACCGGGGGACGGTACGGCTGTTGACGCAGTGCAGCGACGGCTTCCCGCAGGATCTCCAGGTACGTATCCAGTCCGAGCGCCTGGATATGCCCGTGCTGCTTTTTCCCGAGCAGTTCCCCGGCACCGCGCAGTTCGAGATCGAGTGTGGCCAGCCGGAATCCCGAGCCGAGTTCTGTGAACTCCCGCAATGCGGCCAGCCTGCGCCGGGCCACATCGGACAGTTGCGCCATCGGAGGAACCATGAGGTACGCATACGCCCGCCGATACGATCGGCCCACGCGCCCGCGCAGTTGATACAATTGCGCAAGACCGAATCGATGGGCATTGTTCACAATGAGGGTGTTCACGTTCGGAATGTCGATCCCGTTTTCAATAATGACCGTCGATACGAGCACATCGATGTCTCCCTGCATGAACCGCAGCATGATATCTTCCAGTTGACGCGGAGACAGGCGGCCATGGGCCACGGCAATTCGTGCCATCGGGCACAGGTCCTGCACGAGGGCCGCCATGCGGGGGAGTGTCTCGATCTCGTTATGCACAAAATACACCTGGCCCCCACGGTCGAGTTCGTGTTCGATCGCAAACCGAATGACGTCCGGAGAGAAGTGCACCACATGGGTCTGCACTGCCAGTCGATCCCGCGGCGGGGTGCGGATCAGACTGATCTGCATGAGCCCCGTCAGAGCCATCTGCAGTGTCCGGGGGATGGGTGTGGCCGTCATCGAGAGGACATCGGCATCCCTGCGCAGTTGTTTCAACTGTTCTTTTTGCAGCACACCGAACCGCTGTTCCTCATCGATGATGATCAGCCCGAGGTCGAAAAACTCCACGTCTTTCGAGAGCAACCGATGCGTACCGATGACGATATCGATGTCGCCCTTTTTGAGGCCCTGTACAACGGCCTTCTGTTCGCCGGGCGGCACCAGCCGGCTGATCATTGCAATCCGCACGGGAAACTCCGCGAACCGTTGCGTAAACGTCATGTAGTGTTGAAACGCCAGGACCGTGGTCGGTACGAGGACGGCGACCTGTTTCCCGCCGAGGACGGCTTTCATGGCCGCCCGCATGGCGACTTCCGTCTTACCGAACCCGACGTCCCCACAGAGCAACCGGTCCATCACCCGGGGCTGTTCCATATCCCGTTTGATCTCAGCGATCGCCCGGCGCTGGTCCGGCGTGAGTTCATAAGGGAACGCGGCCTCGAATGCGGCCTGCAGGTCATCGTCCGGGGGAAACGCGGTGCCCTCCGCGACCTGGCGTGCAGCGTACAGGTCCACGAGTTCCCGGATGATCGATTCCACAGCCTTTTTGGCCCGACGTTTCCGCGCCTGCCAGGTTTTGCCACCGAGTTTGTCCAGCGTCGGC
>CAZIRO010000187.1:0-5141 GCA_964541595.1 uncultured Acidobacteriota bacterium | reverse complement strand
CATCGGAGGGTTGACATGCGACGTATCGGTATCCGGCAACTTCAAGCACGCATCTCCGAAATCGTCCGTAGCCTCCCGGAAGAGGGGCCTGTAGTCGTCACCGTGCATGGCTGTGCGCGCGCTGCACTCATTCCACTCGATGAGTCACAGGTCGAAGATCTGTATCTTGCCTGGGCATCGGGACGGCTCCCGCCCCCTGGTCTAACATCCCGAATACGGGCCGTTCTCCGCCGATTCCGAAGAGAACTTGAACAGTTGTACGGCGAAAGATTACGGGGGGTATATGTGTACGGATCATATGCGCGGGAAGACGCACACGAAGGTTCTGATGTGGACGTTCTGGTGGTTCTGCAGGGTAAAATCGTGCCCAGTGAAGAGATCGAACGTATGGGGCACATCCGTACCCGTATCCTGCTCGATACAGGGGTTTTCATATCGGTAATGCCGGTGGGTGAACGAGAATACCGACAGGCAAGCACACCCTTTTTGCTCACCGCCCGACGGGAGGGTATTCCCGTATGAAGCAACTGCTACCTGAAGATGTTTCAAAACTGATTCGGAAAGCCCGGAAGTTTCTGGACTCTGCCGAGCGTTTGATCGAGTCTGGCGATTTCGATTCGGCCGTTTCTCGCGTATATTACGCCATGTTTTACGGTGCTGAAGCACTTCTGCTGACCCGAGGCAAAGCATACTCCCGTCACCAGGGCGTGATTTCCGCGTTCGGACGCTACTTCGTACGGACCGGCATCTTTTCCGTTGAAATGCAACGGTGGCTGGCCGATGCCTTCGAAGATCGCAATCTGGCGGACTATGCTGTGGGTACCGGGATCGATAAAAAACGGGCAGAAGAAAGACTGCAAAGAGGACGCATATTCATCCAGCGGATCGTGGACTATCTGAACGACCCGTCATGCAGGTCTCTGGGTTAAATGGTTTATTTCCAAAGTGAAGTGGCATGAAGTAACGTGAAGTGACGAAAGGGAAAGTGACGTGAAGTGATGCGAGGTAACGGAGTATACCGGAGAGCGAATTCGTTACCCTGTGTTCCAAACTGCGATCGGGACAGGAAATGGGACCCGGGGTGTCCCATTTTCTGTCCCGATTTCAGATGATCAGGCCGCGATACCGGGACGGTAAGACACAATGGGTCTATTCTCCTTCCTGGACCTCTTCCAGTGGGTACCACCATTGGAGATGGGGATTGGCCTGCAACGCCTTCTCCAGATCGGCACGCGCCTGCCGGAGCCACGCCGCACGCTCTTCCGGAGATTCGACCAGACGGGCCATCCATGCACGGAGGATCCCGCGCAACGCCCACGCGTGGAGATATTGCGGATTCTGTTCCAGGGCCTGCGCAACCGCGTCCAGTCCCGCACGGACCCACGCGCGCCGCTGATCCGCAGAACCTGCCCGGAGTTCCACCTGCCAGCGGTACCATGCCGCGCGTAAGGCACTGATCACTGCGTCCTTCGGATTGAGTTGCGCGGCCTTATCCAATGCCGCGCAGACCCGCTGCCAGTCTGCATCCGTATCCCGACCCTGTCGGGCCAGCCACCGCACCCGCAACAACGCAACTTCAGCGAGGTGTTGATAGTTTCGATAATGGGTTGCCCGGATGGTGATTGCTTTTTCCAGAACTGCACGTGCCCGATCGAGTACCGGAATCGGATCTGCATTGCGGGACAGGGTCCACTCCGCCTCCAGAACGTAGAGCGCCCCCAGGTTCTGGTACACAATGGCATCGTTCGGGTGCAGGGTCAGCGCTTTCTGATAGGCTGCTCGTGCCTTCTGCAGGTAGGATTCCGGTGCGTTTCCCCGAACCATGGCGAATTCTGCAAGACCGCGATACGCAAGTCCGAGGTTATTCCACGTATCCGCGTCATTCGGATAAATCTTCAGGACTTTCTCAAAATGCGTGATGGCCGATTCCCAGTGAGATTGAGGATCGCCACCATGAGCGAACGTATATTTCGCCAATTGGGCAAAAGCGATCCCCCGATTTGAGAGTGCAAGCACATCATTGGGATGCAACTGCAGCGCACGCTGAAACGTACGAATTGCCTGGCGCAGTGCATCCCGGGGATCCTCTCCACGCTGAACCTGCCGATTCGCGATATTGAAATACGCAAGTCCCAGGTTATTCCATCCCAGCGCATATGCGGGGTCCAGCCTGATCACACGACGAAACGCCCGGACGGCCCGTTGATAATCCTCCTGCGGGTCCTGTCCGTATGAGAGACGATACCGACCACGTTCGAGGTATGCGATTCCCATATTGTTGTACGTCATCGGCTCATCGGGTTCGATCCGCACGCTCTGCTGAAACGCCTGTAATGCACGCTGCAGTTCCACATTCGGATTCCCGCCCGCATAGCGCGTATACATAGCCAGGATGAGGTGGGCGGTACCCTCCTCCCGGTAGGCGTCCCCATCCCGGGGATTCCAGCGCTGTGCCGTACGGGCGAGCTGAATCGCACGTTGCAGGTGCGGTCGCGGATCCGCACCCACGTTCAGCGCGTGCTCGCCCAATCGTGCATGCAACTGTGACCAGATACGGTAGACATCCCCATCGTTGGGCAACACTTCTGTTGCACGTCGGCAGTCTGACTCGCCCGCAACCGCATACGGCCGAATGTCCTCGCCTGTCTGGCGGACGGCCATGGTAATCTGACTGACGCGCAGGCTGCACAGAGCGAGGTATACACCCACGTCACTGGATCCCACGCGGGCTGCTTGGGTATACGCCTCCGCCGCCTGCCGGTATAGCGTCCGTGCCCGGTCATACATCCCCCGGTGGTATGCCCGGTCTCCCCAGGCACGGTATGCGTCGCCTTTGAGTTTCAGCGCTTCGTGCATCCAGTTGGCCCGGCGGTATGCAGCCTCTGCATATCGCACCGCACGGGCATAATCCCCGAAAACGAAGGCGAGCAGGCCGTTTACGAACTGAATGGGCACATCGGGTGCACGGCGTGCCCGTTGCAAGAACATCTGCAACCGGGGTTTCCAGGTGCGTTCCAACTGGTGTCGACGGCGTTCACGCAGATCCCGATCGCGAATCTGCTGCACGGCGGCCAGACGGGTACGATAGATCTCCGAACCCACCCATCCGAGATAGTACGCCAGATCCGGTGTCTGCCACCCGCTCTCCCAGGCCTGTTGCAGGAGTCGCCAGGCACGCGGATAGTTTCGCAGAATGGCATACCCCCGACCCAGTGCATATTCGGCGATTCCGGCAGCCAGGTATCCCAGATGTTCCCGCTGGGCTTCAATTTCGGTCATCAGGGAGCGAATCCGGCGACGGTCCGGACGGGTATCGTGCGGTGGCAGGAGGTACATGTAGCGTGCAAAGGCCTCGATTCGTTCCACACGCTGTCCAAACATGCGGGCAATCTCTGCCCTGCGCATGGCCATGCGCAGATTGTACAACCCCCATCCGGAAGACACGACCATCCCGAGTCCCAGGATCAGAATCAATGTCGCCGCGATCCGGTGTTTCCGAATTTTCATCCACCACCGGTATACCCGACTCGGCGGACGCGCAAGCACCGGTTCCCCGTTGAGATAACGCATGAGGTCTTCCGCGAGCGCTCGCGCGGACGGGTACCGGCGGTTCGGGTCCTTTTCCAGGCACTTCAACACGATCCTTTCCACATCCACAGGAATATGCGGTCGCAACCGGCGCGGCGGAACGGGGTCCTCCTCGAGTATCCTGCGCAGGACATCAAGACTGCTCTCGCCCGTAAACGGCGGCCGGCCGACCAGTAGACTGTAAAGCGTGGCTCCGAGTCCCCAAACATCCGTACGGCGATCGAGTTGTGTAATCCGGCCGGCTGCCTGTTCCGGAGACATATATTCCGGTGTACCGATCGCCATTCCGGTCTGCGTCAATCCGGTCGTGCCGATCTGGCGCGCCAGTCCGAAGTCCGTGATATAAGGCTGCCATTGACCGTCCTCGTCGCGTTCAACCAGGATGTTGGTGGGTTTAATATCGCGGTGAATCAGCCCATTGCGATGCGCAGCGTGCACTCCCTCAGCGACCGCACACATGACCCGGAGCATTTCCTCCAGAGACATCGTCTGTCCCACCTGCGCCAGCGTCGGCCCATTGACGTACTGCATGGCAATGTACGGGTGCGCATCAACCGTACCGACCTCGTAGACACGACATACATGCGGATGCTCGACCCGTGCCTGTGCGCGTGCTTCCTGGAAAAACCGCTGGATCAGTTCGGGATCCGTGTATCGGAGCACCTTCAGGGCCACGGTACGGTTCAGGTCCGGATCAAAGGCCTTATACACGCGTCCCATTCCCCCGGTACCCAGCACCGCATCGATACGAAACCGACCGAACTGTGCGGGCAGTTCGACTTCACCCGGAATATACAGTTCGCGGACGGATGCATCACCCGGCGATATCGTCTGTGTGGGTTCCGTAGAAGAGGGTCGCGGAGATTGTGTGGGAGACTCTTCCCGTGAGGAAATCCCCTCCGTATCTGCCTGCAGGCGATCCCCCCGGTCCCTTTCGTCTTCAGTACGCACGCATCCCCTCCAGGGGTGCTCAATCACGCAGGCGCTCCAAGTTTATCTTACCGGATCTTTCCGGTAATGAAAAACAAACCGGGGGTCACAAACGGTTGTATTCTGGAATGAACGCCATCCCCGGATGGAAACGTTATATAACGATGAACCCACACGCGTATGGGGGAACGGCCATGCACCGCACCATGGGTATCGTACTGGGAATGATCGGTGTGCTTCTCGGCAGGTTTTTCGCTGCCGCGGAACCATGGACGCTGGAAGACATCCTGCGCATTCCTTTTCCATCGCAACTCGTTGCAGCTACGCGGGTGGACCGCATCGCCTGGGTCATGAATACGGAAGGGCGCCGCAACGTATGGACCGCGGCACCCCCCGATTTCCGGCCCGTTCGATTGACGCACTATACGGCTGACGACGGTCAACCGATCGCGGACCTGCGCATCACTTCAGACGGTCGATATGTCGTGTTTGTACGCGGTGGCGATCCCAACCGTGCGGGAGAGCATCCGAATCCGACGAGCCACCCCGAGGGGGCACGTCAGGTGATCATTGCGGTTTCCACTGACGGCCGGTATCGCTGGCAACTGGCGGAGGGTCATCAT
>CAZIRO010000186.1:0-5252 GCA_964541595.1 uncultured Acidobacteriota bacterium | reverse complement strand
GCGCCCGGAGGGACTCGAACCCCCAACCTTGTGATCCGTAGTCACACGCTCTATCCAATTGAGCTACGGGCGCACCATACGATCCATGTCGGATCATAAATTTGCACACTTCCGGGGCAAATTGCAAGTCCCCCGCTCTTGAAATCGGAAACCGGTCTCCCGTTTCCGGTCTTCTATCCCCCGTTTCCATCCCCGGTCTTCCGTTCCCGACACCTGGGACCTGAGACCTGACACCTGGGACCCGACACCCGGGACCCGAGACCGGTGGCCACCGGCACACCGGTGGATCCGGTGGTTCCCCTGTCCCGACCTTGGGTCTCCTGCTTGACCTCATCGGGAATTTTCACTAAGATGATGTCGCATGTTTTTCGGAAACTCGCAGACAGGTCTTGCCGCTGGGGGGCACGGGTGCGTTGGATCGGTGGATTGCTTTTACTGCCTCTGATGGCCTTGGAGGTGTCCGGGCAATCGGATCCATGCCAGTGGTCCACCCTCTACAAAGCCGCATCTACAATCGATTGTTCCCGTCTTTTCATTGAACCTGCCGCGCTGGGCACCATCCTTCAGCAAGTGGGAACCTACACGTCCACCTACGTGATCGTCTATGCGGATCGACTCGGGTTTCGCATCGAATCGATCGACGATCCGGTGCTGTCCGGACTGCGCGTGGGATTTCTGAACGACGCGACCACCCGGCCGGTGCTGGACCAGTACGGCATCTTTCGTATTCAGGAGTACCCCGCAGATCCACAAGGTGTGTGCAGACTGTTCCGGGACCTGATGACCGGGAACGTGGATGCGGCAGTGCTCTGGGCGCCGCTGGCGGGATATTTCGCCGGCCTGATGGACGTCGAAACGCAACTGAACATGACGACGGTCGCTGTGCGTACAGACCGACCTCAGATACCCATTCTGACGACACATGCGGCCCATGCATCCGGAGACGCCGTCATGGCCTGTGCCCAGGAAGTGCAGGGCGTACTGGAAGGATACGGTGTCGTCCCGGTCGAGATGGTGCTTGCCAAAACGGAACAGACGGCCATTCCGGAAAACCTCACGCCACCACCGGAAGATCCGCGTGCCATCGAGGAGGGCTGGCGGCTGTACCACCTGTACTGCGACCGCTGTCACGGGATCGACGCCGTTTCCGGCGGGCTGGCACCGGACCTGCGCAAATCGTTCCGCAGGTTGTCCTATGCGGACGTCGTGCATACGGTACTGAACGGACGTGTGGCCAAAGGGATGCCCTCCTGGCGGGGTATCCTCGATCTCGAGAAGGTGACGTTGATCTACCAGTACGTCCGTGCGCGGAGTCAAAACCGGGTCGGCCCGGGCCGTCCGCAGCTGGTCAAATCCCATTAACGCATGCATGCGGGTGGTTCCGATGGTTCGGGGCTTCGTGCGGTTCGGCATTGCCGTGATGGTCCTGTTCGGATGCATCGGGCTGACCCGTCCGTTACACGGTGCACCGGCGCGTGCGTTGCGGGTTTGTGCGGATCCGGACAACCTGCCGTTTTCGAATCGGGCACGCGAGGGGTTTGAGAACCGTATCGCCGCACTCTTCGGGGAATCCCTGAACCTGCGGGTGGAATACACCTGGTGGATCTCCCGTTTTATCCGTCGCATGTTGAAACACACGCTGCTCGCCGGGAAATGCGATATCATGTTCGGCCTGCCGCACGATGCGCGGTTTGCCCGTGAAGTCCGCGGGATCGCGCTCACGGATGTGATCTACACGACGAGTTACGTACTCGTGGTCCCCCGCGATGCATTCGACCGGTACGCGCACGTCCGCTCGATCGACGATCTGCCGCGGGATACCCGTATCGGTGTCTGGTTGCGCACGCCGCCGCAGGACGCACTTGCATTGCTGCAATATCCCAACCTGGTGACATACCATCCATGGTATCCAGAACCCGTGTTCGCGGATCTCGCGGCCGGTCGTATCGACCTCGCCGTGGTCTGGGGTCCTACGGCGGGCTACTACCAGAAGTTCAAATATCCGGATGCACTCATCGTACGCCCCATCGAGGGACCGGATTTCGTCTGGCCGATTGCGGCCGTCGTCCGCAAGGACGATCGGGACCTGCTGCATCGGGTCAATGCCATCATCCATACCCAACGGGAGCGGATCTACCGCATCCTGGAGGAGTACGGCATCCCCTACCTGGACCGGCGTGGAGACGGTGTCTCCATCCGTTCAATATCCCAATCCAACCGTTAAACCGATGCAGGAGGTGAACGATGCGGCCTCGATGGAAAACTCTGCTGGCCGCGATAGTGCTCGTCTGGGCCACGGGGTTCGTATGGGCCAACGAAGAACTCCTTCGACTGGCTCAGAATCCGAACGAATGGCCCATGTATGGACGGGACTACGCGAACACGCGTTTCAGTCCCCTGAAACAGATCAACACCCGGAACGTGCGTCAACTGCGCGTGGCCTGGATCCAGTCGCTCGGTACACTGCGCGGCCAGGAATCCGTTCCCATCAAGATCGGTGACACCGTGTACGTGTCCACCTCGTGGCCGAACAACGTATATGCGATCGATGCGCGCACCGGACGGCTGAAATGGAAATACGTATCTGACACACCGGCCGATGCGCAGCAGTACGCATGTTGTGACGTGGTGAACCGCGGCGTTGCTTACGGACATGGAAAGATCTTTTTCGGCAGGCTGGACGGTATGCTCATCGCACTGGACGCGAAAACGGGTCGTGAGGTATGGCGCACAAAAGTCGTCGATTACAAAGCCGGATATACGATCACGTCCCCGCCGATCGTGGTGAAAAACAAGGTGATCACCGGCTGGGCCGGTGCAGAGTTCGGCGCCCGCGGCGGTGTGGCCGCATATGACGTCAACACCGGCAGAGAGATCTGGCGTACGTATACCGTCGGTCCCGGTGCGGATTACGAAAACTCCTGGAAAAACGACGCCTGGAAGACCGGCGGAGGGACCGCATGGTACGTGGCATCGTACGATCCGGAACTGAATCTGGTGTATTACGGTACCGGTAACCCCGCACCCTGGAATACGGCGGTTCGACCCGGAGAGAACAAGTGGTCCGCATCGATCGTGGCGTTCAACGCCGATACCGGAAAGATCGTATGGGGGTTCCAGGCAACCCCGGACGACGCCTGGGACTATGACTCTGAAAACGAACTCGTGCTCGCGGATCTGAATATCGGCGGTCGTCGAGTGAAAGCACTCATGCAGGCGAACAAGAACGGGTTCTTCTACGTGCTGGATCGGGCGACCGGAAAGTTCGTGCAGGGTGCCAAATACTATAAGCCGACGAACTGGGCCAAAGGCCTGGACCGGAACGGTCGTCCCATCGAAGATCCGAAATACCGTCCGACCGTGACGAAATACGTGGATTACGTGTGCCCGATCTTCTGGGGAGGCAAAAACTGGCCGCCGATGGCGTACAATCCGGAAACCGGCCTGATCTACATGCCGGGCAATAACCTGTGCATGTCCATTAAACACGAGGAAGTGACATACACACGCGGCGCGATCTTCAAAGGCGCCACCGCCGAGATCAAGGCCGGGCCGGGCGGGCACCTCGGCGAATTCCGCGCGTGGGACCCGGTGCGATTGAAAATCGTCTGGACGATTAAAGAAAAGTATCCCGGCTGGGGCGGCGCACTGACGACCGCAGGCGGACTCGTGTTCTACGGCAATGAAGAGGGTGAATTCAAGGCCGTGGACGCGCGTTCCGGTAAGATCCTGTGGAAGTTCTACGCCGGCTCTGGTATCGTCGCCGCACCCATCAGTTACGCTGTCGGTGGTAAACAGTACATCGTCGTCAGTGTGGGTCTCGGTGGTGAATACGCGCTGCTGCCGGGTGAACCGGGGAAGAACCTGCCGAATGAAGTCAACCTCGGCGGGTATCTGATCGCATTCACGCTCGGCGATTAAACCGCTGCTCGGCCAATGCCGAACGGTGCGCAGGTCCGGGACCATCCGGTGAGGTCCCGGACCTTTACCCGTATATGAAGCGACGTGGGTACAGCCATAAGGACAAACATGGAAAGTGATGCGAAGTCGGGAATCAGGTCGCATCCGGCGCGACATGAAACGTCATCGGAACATTCGCAAAGACGATCTGATCCCCGTCATTGAGCGGAACCGGAACGCCGTTGGGTAGTCGTTGTTTGTTTAAATATGTTCCGTTCACCACACCGATTTCTTCGATCAGTTTCCACTGATTGTCCTCGTACAGGATAATGGCATGTCGACGGGAGATGTAGCGGTTCGGATCTTCGTCCGAAAGATCGATGTCCGGGCGTTGCCCGGTCACCCGATCATACCGGCCGATGATGACGGTCTCCTTGGTGATCGGATACGTCCGACCCGTCAGTTTGGAAACCAGATACGCCAGGGCTTTCCGTTTTTTCTTTTCTTCTGCCTCCGTTTCGGCCGGTTTGGGCTGCGGCGGTGCATCATACGCGCCCAGGATCGCCGTCTGCACCTGATAGAGTTTGCGTAACTGTTCCGTCGTTTCGCGCAGACGGTTGGACAATTTACGCATGATCCGAATGGCGATCTCCGGATTGGTGCGGATCATCTGGACGAAATTGGCGCTGTTGACCCGAATGAGTTCACAGTCTTCTTCGGCAACGGCTGTGGCGGTACGCGGCAATCCCTCGAGGATCGCCATTTCGCCGAAGAAATCTCCCTTCTCAAACACGGCCAGGGTTTGCTGTGAACCCTCCACTTCTTTGTAAATCCGCACCTTGCCCGATTGAATGATGTACATTTCCGTGCCCAGTTCGCCCTCCCGAAAGATGACCTCGCCGCGCTTGAACCGAACGATACTTTTCTGGAACTTTTCGTTCACACCCATGGACGCACTCACGGGGACATATTGCAGAAATCGCGGATCGCATTCGGACGATCATGAACATACCGGGTTTGGGAAGAAAGGTCAATGTTCTGGGATCGGGACAGGCCATGGGACATGCGCACCACCGGTTCCACCGGTGTACCGGTGGCCACCGGTCTCGGGTCCCGGGTGTCGGGTCCCAGGTCCCAGGTCTCAGGTCCCGGGTGTCAGGTCCCAGGTGTCAGGTATTTAGGTCTCAGGTCCCAGGTGTCCGGTGTCGGGGTATCCTGGATGGCGGGTTATCGCGGGGTGCAATGGGACACGGCGTGTCTCATTGCCTGTCCCGATCCCAGAGATCGAAAAAATGCGATATCCCCCTTCGACCGGTGACCGGCGACGGAAGACGGAAAAGCACGGCAACGCA
>CAZIRO010000185.1:0-5273 GCA_964541595.1 uncultured Acidobacteriota bacterium | reverse complement strand
ACCGGCACACCGGTGGATCCGGTGGTGCGCATGTCCCATGGCCTGTCCCGATCTCCGTGGAAAAGTATTCACCATTGTCGGGATATTGTGTATAATATGGCTGAAAATGCAAAAAAGTTCCAGAGGTTCCGAGCAATGGGACGGGATGCGTATCGGGTACCCGTGGATCAGTTGCGTGTGGAGTACACGATCGAGACGTTCGGTGAACGGTTTGAAACAACGGCTGAACTTCAGCCGCGGACTTATGTCATTCAGCAGAACCGTGCGTTTCAGGCACTGGCCCTCGGTCTGGAACAGGAGGGTCCCGGGTTTCACATTTTCGTGGTCGGCCCCACCGGAACCGGCCGCCGTACATTGACGCTCGAGTATGTCCAGCAGTTTGCCCTTCGCCGCCCCCCGCCACCGGATATCTGTTATACCTACAACTTTGAAAATCCGGACACGCCCCTGGCGCTGCTGCTGCCTCCGGGCAAGGGTAGAATACTGCGGGAAGAGATCCGCCAGTTTCGTCGGCTCGTTCAGGAAGAGCTGCCCAAGATATTCGAGTCTTCTGAATATGAAGAGTTCCGGCGCCGGATCGAGCAGGAACTGCACCGTGAACAGGCGGAAGCCATGGAACGGTTGCAGGAACGGGCGCGTGCGCTCGGATTCATGATTGTGCAGACGCCGACGGGTTTGCAGGCCGTACCGATCTGGCAGGGAAAACCCGTAACGCCGGACGTCCTGGTGAAACTGCCGGAAGACTTTCGCCGTGAACTGGCGAAACAGGAACACTTTGTGGAGGAACTGATCCAGGACTTTCTCAAAGAGAGTCGCAAACGGCAACGCGAGGCTGTGGAACGCGTGCAGCAACGGGAACGGGAACTGGTCCAGCGGTTTTTGCAGCCGGTGTTTCATGAGTTGATGGAGATCTTTGCGGACCAGCCGAAGGTCATCGAATGGTTACGTTCATTGCAGAGGGATTTCATGCAGAACCTCAAAGAGGTCGCCGAGGCGATTCAGCAGATTCGCCAGGGAAAGGTGCGGATGGGAACGTACCTGGACCGGTTTCAGGTGAACCTCCTCGTGTCGCATGCGGGACGCGAAGGGGCACCGGTCGTCTTCGAGAGTAACCCCACGTTTTACAATCTGTTCGGGCGGATCGAGCGGTTTGCGGTCGAAGGAATCTATGTCACAAACTTCATGATGATCAAACCGGGCAGTGTACATCGGGCGAACGGCGGGTTTCTGCTTCTGGATGCCCTGGAACTGTTCAAATATCCATTGGTCTGGGACACATTGAAACGCGTGTTACAGCGGCGCGAACTGACGATCGAGGATTATGCGCAGCACTTCAGCCCGATCCCACTGGCGACATTACGTCCGGAACCCGTGCCCATCCATCTGAAAGTCATTCTCATCGGGCCACAGTGGTTGTACCAGTTGCTTTATCTCTCGGATGAAGACTTCCGCAAACTGTTCAAGATCAAGGTCGAGTTTCAGCCGACGTTTGAAGCGCGGAACGGCGGCCTGGAGGATACCGTACGGTACATCGCACGCGTGTGTCATGCGGAAGGTTTGCCACCACTTGACCGGTCTGCGGTGCAGGAGGTGCTGACCTACAGCAGTCGAATTGCCGGTGACCGGGATGAACTGACGGCACAGTTGCACACGATTGCGGATCTGGTACGCGAGGCCGCATACTGGGCACGGCAGCAAAATGCGTCCGTGATCACGGCGGATATCGTCCGGCACACCATCGATCAGATGCGGTACCGGCAGAACCTCATCGAGGAACGGATCCATCGGCTCATCGATCGACAGGTGCTGTTCATCGATGTGGATGGAAAAGCCGTGGGCCAGGTGAACGGACTGGCAGTATACGCCATCGGCGGGTACACGTTCGGGAAACCGACCCGGATCACGGCGACGGTCAGCGTCGGACGCGACGGGATTGCGAACATCGAGCGGCAGGTGCGGCTGAGCGGTCCCATTCACGACAAGGGAGTCTTCATTTTCACCGGGTTTCTGAAATCGACCTTTGCCCGTACGCAACCCCTGAGTCTTTCGGCCAGTATATGTTTTGAACAGTCATACGAGAGTGTCGAGGGGGACAGCGCATCCCTCGCGGAACTCATCGCGCTGCTCTCCGCGATCGGCCAGGTGCCGGTCGATCAGGGGATTGCCGTTACCGGTTCCGTGAACCAGAAGGGTCAGGTTCAGCCGGTCGGGGGGATCAATGAAAAGATCGAGGGGTTCTTTGACGTGTGTGTGCGGCGTGGGCTGACGGGTCGGCAGGGTGTGATCATTCCGTATGCGAATTTGCGTCACGTGAATCTGCACCCGCGCGTGATCCGTGCCGTTGCCGAAGGACAGTTTCACATTTACGCGGTCCGTACCGTGGAAGAAGCCGTGGAGATCCTGACCGATCTCCCGGCAGGAACGTGGAACCCGGAACGGAACCGCTGGGAACCGGAAGATTCCGTGTTCGCCCGTGTCAGTCAGCGTCTGCAGGAACTCGCGCGTGCCGAAAAGAAGTTTGAACGTGCGGAGAAAGAAAAAGCCGCTCCCCGTGAGGAGGAACCGGAAGAATCCACGCCCGCACCACCGGCACCTCCGGAACCCGGAGAACCCCCGGAGTCACCCGATGGATAAACCGGCAGATCACCATTACGTGGTCCGCTGTTTTCACTGTCTGGCGGAGTTTGATGCGGCAGAGGTCAGCTGGTGCCATCACGATCCGCAAAAACCCACCAAGATCTGCCCGTACTGTTTACAGTGTTTCTGCAATGCGCCGCTCGACTATATCGAACAGTTCTGGAAGGCCGCACCGGCGTGGATGCGCCAGGAGGTGGAACGGGTTCGACCGGAACGTACCCCGCTTGGTAAGTTGCTGCTCAATTCCGGACGTATCACTTTGGAACAACTTGCGGCAGCGGTTGCCGAACAGGGACAGACCGGTGACCGTCTGGGAGAGATCTTTGTCCGGCAGGGGGTGTTGACCCAGGCGGAAGTCGACTATTTTCTGCGCATGCAGAACTATACGCCCCCGCGTCCCCTGCGGGTGGAACACGTGGATCGGGACAGCATGGCCCGGCTGACGCTGGACCTGTGCGAGGATTATCGGTTTGTGCCCCTGCAGATGGACCTCATAGCGGGCCGCCGGTACGTTCGTATCGCCACCGTACATCGAATGCGCAGCGACGTGCAAACGGCCATTCGCGAGATCCTCAAGGCGTATCCCGTTCCCTTTCTGGTGGAGGAACAGGAAATTCAGCGTGTACTGGAGGAATTGAGTCAGCAACCCGCGTTGCAGAATGTCCGGTCCGTGTCTGAACCTGAAACACAGCCGGCCACGGGCGTATTCGATGCACGACGGTGGTTTTCCAAACTGCTGAAAATGGCGTTCGACCGTCATGCGACGGAGATCTATATCGAACCCCTGGGCCATGAACTGCTCATCCGGTTTCGTGTGGACGGTGTGCCGTACAAGATTCAGAATCTGCCGCCCTCGGTGGGTCCGCAGTTGTTTCGATTGATTCGGCGGATCGCCCGTTTAAGCGTAAAAGAGGTGGACGTTGTCCAGCGGACGACCCTGGAGATGGAACTGAAGGGCCAGTGTTACCGGCTGCATTTTTATATCCTGCCCACAGCAACGGGAGATATCGTATCCATCCGCATTGTCTACATGAGTGAGTTCATGCGCAGACTGGACGACCTCGGGCTGTTACCGGATCAGCGCGCGCAGATGGAAGATGTCTTGCGGGCAACGCGGGGACTGATCGTGGTCAGCAGTCTGCCCATGCAGGGGATGACAACCACGGCGTACGCAATGGTTCGCCACTGTGCGGAACGCGGCCGGAAGGTCGCCACGATTGAATCCATGATCCGTTATCCCCTGGACGGTGTACGGCAGTGGACGGCGGACCTGGAAGTGGGCAGTGGGGTCGCACAGATTCTTGAAGCGGCAACCGCAGAGTCTCCGGAGGTGCTCTACCTCGAGTCGATCCCCACCGTCGGGGTACTGCGGTTTGTCCTGGACTGGGCAGGGCAGGGGTTGTGTATCGTCGGGCGACATGCGTCCGGAGTGGCGGATGTTCTCCAGTGGTTGCGTGAGAATGCGGGGGCCCCCGGTCGCGTGGCGGAACTTCTTGTCGCCGTCGTGTATCAACGGCTGGTCCGTCGACTGTGTGCGCAGTGTCGCCGTCCGCAGACGATTTACCCCGCATTGCTGACCCATTTCGGGTTTCAGCCGGAGGAGGTCGAAGGCATTCAGCCGATGACCGCGTCCGGATGCACCGCCTGTTATCAGGTGGGGTATCGGGGACAACTTCCGTTGTATGAGATCATTCGATGGACCCCTCAGCTGGGTGAAATGTTCCGCCGTGGGGTGCCGATGTCGACCATTTGCGAAACGGCATACGCACGCGGATGTCGACCCATCCGGTCTGCGGCCATTGAGGCCCTCCGTCAGGGGCATACGTCGCTGGAAGAGATCTTCCGGGTGCATCTGATATGAGGAAAAGCGCCGAAGAGAATGTGTACGGCATACGCACATTGGCACCATGTGTATCGTTCCCCGGCGCGATCCCGACGCACCTGCAATTGTCGCGCGATTTTGCTATGATCAATGACACATATGCCGGGGGAGGTGGGTGTATGCAGTTGTCCAGTCGGTCGTTTGCCCATGGTCAATCCATTCCCGTCGAATACACGTGTGACGGTGCAGACCGCTCGCCGCACCTGGCCTGGTCGGACGTCCCGGAAGGTACGGAGAGTTTCGTGCTCATCATGGACGATCCGGATGCACCCATCGGAACGTTTACCCACTGGGTGGTGTATGACATTCCCGCGGATGTCACGGAGTTGACCCAAAACGTGCCGAAAGTTCCCGACTGGAACGGCATCAAACAGGGGTACAACGATTTCCGACGCATCGGATACGGCGGACCGTGTCCGCCACGGGGACATGGACCACATCGGTACTTTTTTCGATTGTATGCGCTCAATATTCGTACGCTGGGACTGCCTGCAGGAGCACGCCGGCGTGAGGTGGAAACCCGCATGCAGGGACATGTGCTTGCGACTGCGGAATATATGGGTACGTACGAACGGAAATAGGGTGCATGCGGTGACGCCTGCACCGAACGGCGCAACGGCCATCGGGGACGTGCGGGGTCCGTCGCGCGATACCGTTCGATGTATGCGCGGTCATTCTTTCCCATGGAGTCGGTACAATGGCGCTGCGGTATATGCGTCGTAACATCAGCCGGTTTAAATGGATTCTCTGGCTG
>CAZIRO010000184.1:0-5364 GCA_964541595.1 uncultured Acidobacteriota bacterium | reverse complement strand
TATCGACGTATGCTTCTGCAACTCATTGCGCATTTGCGTGTGCGGGACGTGATCCTGACCGGTCACGTCACCCTGGACGAACTCGCTACGCTGTATCGGGTTGCACACGTGTTCGTTACGTTGAGTGAGCACGAGGGATTCTGCGTACCGTTGCTGGAAGCCATGTATTTTGACATCCCGATCGTGGCGTACCGTGCCGGTGCCATTCCCTTCACGCTCATGGGCGGGGGCCTGGTACTGTCCACGCAGAACCCGTTTATCGTTGCGGACAGTGTACACACGATCCTCACCCAGAAACGGTTCCGTGACCGGATTTTGCAAAACCAGCAGGCCGCATTAGAGTATTACCGTTCGTATCCATATGCCGACATGTTTCTGAGTTTCATTCATACGGTGGTGGCGGAATGATCCGGGACAGCAATGTACAGCGTGTGGTACAACTCGTTCCGGCATTTCACTGCGAGGACGCAATCGGCCAACAGATTCGTACACTGCACAAGTTTTTCCAGCAGACCGGATGGGAAAGCCATATCGTCGCACTGGACGCCGATCCGGAACTCGCTGACCAGGTCACGCTCTGGACACCCGAACTGGCGCATACCTGGCGCGGTGCGATCTGGATCCTGCACTATGCCCTCCCCTCGCCGTTGAGCACGTTCTTTCGACAGGTGGAAGGGCCACGTGTACTGATCTATCACAACGTCACGCCACCGGAATACTTTCTTCCCTGGGCACCCGATCTGGCGTATCTCGCATGGGCGGGTCGACAGGAACTCGTCGATCTGCCGCACTATGTGGACCTCGCCATTGCCGATTCCCAGTTCAACGCATCCGAACTGCAGGCGGTCGGGTTTGCATCGGTATCCGTCATGCCCATTCTCATCGAATGGAACCGGTACCCACCGCCCTCCGAACTGTATCACCAGGTGTATTTCGATCCGTTTTACGAGTACTGGCTGTTCGTCGGCCGGATTGTCCCGAACAAACGGATCGAGGACCTCATTCGTCTTGTATTCTGGACGCGAAAATATTATCACACGGCGACGCGTTTACTCATTGTCGGCAAACGGAACAATGCACCCCGCTATGTCCAGTGGTTATACGAACTGCGGTCGGCATTACACCTCAGTCCCCAGGACGTCGCATTTCTCGGTGTGGTATCCTACCATGAACTTGCAAGTCTTTATACATATGCCCGACTGTTTATCACCCTGAGTGATCATGAGGGGTTCTGTCTGCCCGTTCTGGAAGCGATGCATTACGGCACACCGGTGATCGCATACGCCGCAGGAGCCTTACCGGAAACCGTGGGACACGGCGGCGCGCTCGTGACGACACGCGATTTTACCATCCTGAGTGAATGGATTCCGGAATACCTTCAACAGGTGGAACAGGATCCGAAACATCCGGAAAGGGTGCACACACATCTGGCCCAGTTTGATCCGGAACCGTATCTCATTTTCTTGCGTCAGCAACTGGAGGCCCTTGTATGAAGGCGAATCGTCGCAATCGGGGAAACACGTCGAAACCCAGACCCCGCGTCGCATTTGTCATTCAACGGTACGGTCAGGACATTACCGGTGGTTCCGAATACCTCTGTCGAATGGTCGCCGAACGTCTCGTACGCTGGTACCAGATCGAAGTCCTGACAACCTGTGCCAAGGATTATATCACGTGGCGCAATGAATACACACCGGGACGCGGACGGTCCAACGGCGTGGTTGTAATTCGCTTTCCCACCATTGAAGAACGGGACATGGCGTATTTCCAGGACTTCTCCGACTGGATATTTTCCCATACACACACCGATCGGGACGAACTCCGCTGGCTCGATCGTCAGGGACCCGTGGTCCCCGACCTGATTGCCTACATTGAGGACCATCTGAACGATTACGATGCGTTCATTTTTTTCACCTATCTGTACTATCCAACATATTTCGGACTGAAAGTCGCCGGCCATAAAGCCGTACTCGTGCCCACCGCACACGATGAACCCCCGCTGCGGCTCCGGATTTACCGGGAAGTGTTCCAGCGCCCGCAGGCGTTCATTTTCAATTCACGCACGGAAGCGCGTCTGGTGGACCGTCGGTTCGGCCTGAACGGGCGTCCCTATCGGATTGCCGGTATCGGTGTGCATATTCCGCGCGGAGTCGACGGGACCCGGTTTGCCCGGGAACAGGGGTTTGACCGCCCGTACATTGTCTATGCAGGGCGTATTGACGAGGGGAAGAACGTGCATGAACTGATCGATTTCTACCTGCGCTACAAGCGGGATCGGGGCGCCGCGCCGATCCTCGTCCTGATGGGTTCCCTCGGTATGGACCTGCCGCCGGAACCCGATATTGTCTATGTCGGATTCGTTTCGGAAAGCGAAAAGTGGAGCATCCTGAAGGGTGCGGCCGTTACGGTCATTCCCTCGCTCTATGAAAGCCTGTCCATCGTCGCGCTGGAGTCATTGCGTCTCGGTACGCCGTTGCTCGTTCGGGAAGATTCCGCCGTATTGCGCGAACACGTTGTCCATGCGCATGGGGGATTGTATTACCGCAATTACGAAGAGTTTGCTGCCATGTTGACCTATCTGTTGGAGCATCCCTCCATCCGGCGTACAATTGGGCGGCAGGGACGTGCATACGTGCAGGCACATTTTACCTGGCCGAAAGTCCTGGCCCGGTATCGTGCGGTGATCGATACGGTCATCCGTTCCGGGGCATCGACGGCCGTCGAAGGAAACCGGATGTAAGCAGAACATACGTGCGTTCGATTGAAGACGCATCCGTCGCGCATCCTGTCAGTATCCAACCGTTGATTCGAATGGCACGGAAGTTTTAGTGGTGCGTTTCCCAAATATGCGTACGACCGTGTATCTGAAAACGATTCGGATCGCGGGATTCAAAAGTTTCCGGGATCCCGTGGAGCTGCATCTGCTCCCGGGGTTGACCATCATCATCGGCCCGAACGGCGCCGGAAAGAGCAATCTCATCGATGCGGTCCTCTGGGTGTTCGGTCGCAGCAGTACCCGCACACTGCGCGGACAGAAAATGGAAGATTTTATTTTCGCCGGGGGACCGCATGCCGCCCCGTCACAAATGGCCGAGGTCGTACTTGAACTGGAACCGCTGGACTCGCAGCACGGCGAACCCGTACACATTCTGCGCCGGATGTATCGTTCCGGCGAGTCCGAATTCGCGATCAATGGACAGACATGCCGACTGAAGGACATCATTGAACTGTGTCGCGACATGCGGATACAGCCGCACACGTACACCGTGGTTCCCCAGGGGCACATCATGCACCTGTGCGAGATGCGACCGCTGGATCGCCGTCTGTTCATTGAAGAACTCGCCGGGATCGTCGCGTACAAACGCAAAAAATCCGCCGTACAGCAAAAGATCGAGGACACCCAACATAATCTGGTGCGTCTGCATGACCTCATTCAGGAAGTCGAACTGCAGTGGGAACATCTGCGGAAACAGGCCCGCCGGACCCAGAAGTATCTGGATCTGCAACAACGTGTGCAGCACCTGCAAATGCGCCGGATGGCCGAGACTGCCCGGAACCTACAACGTACCGGTACCGAACTGCGCACGGCCATTCGTACGGAACGACGACGTCTGAACCCGCTCGATCGACAGCGTCTGACGCTGCAAACACGCCATCAGGAGGAATGGCAACGTCTGGAATCCCTCGCCCATGAACGGGACCGGTGCCGGGCGGAATTACGTACACTGAATGCCACACGCACACAACTGGAAACAGTCCTCGCGGATCTTCAGCATCGCGTGCAGGAGCTTGAACGGGAACACGAACAGTTACACACCCGGCGTCGTATGCTTGAGGAACAACGCCGGCATCTGAACGAACGTCTGCATACGCTTCAAAACGAATGGCATACAGCACGGGATACACTCAGCGCACTGGCAACAGCGCATACGGAAAAAGAACTGGAATGGGCGCAACACCAGGAAGCGCTGGCGCAATTGCAGGAAGAATTGCAGAAACTCTATCGGCAACAGGCGGCACTGGAAGCGGAGGTGCGGGAGTATCGCAACCAGCGGGCGTACTGGTCGGAACAGGAACGAGAACTGCAGGAATGGATCGCAGCGCGTACGGAACGGATCCGGGAACTCACCGAAACGTTGCACAGAACGCGCCAGCGACAGGGACAGATCCGGGACGCCATCGATCGCATGCAACACGATCTCGCTGAAATCCGCGACCGGGAAAACGATCTGGAACAGCAGATCGCCGAACAAACACGCACGCTGCAACAAATGCAAACAGAAATCGCCGAACTGCAGGCCACACTGACCGCGACCGAAAGGGAAATCGATACGATTGTGCTTGCACTGCATGAACTCGATCCGTGGTCACCCGACGTGCTGACGTCAATCCGTGCGGCCATGCACCGCGCAAATCTCTCCGACCGTGTGGTCCGCATCCGGGACATACTGCGTACACAGGCCCGGGACGAACGAACGCTGCGGTGGGTCTCTCCGTGGATCGACGACTGGATCGCACAGGATACGGATGCGGCACACGCGTTTTCAGGTATTCTGCAGCAGCACGATGTGCCGCCCACGCGGATCTGGATCGCGGACGCACTGGTCCGTTATTTTCGAAAGCACGCGCGATCTTTACCGTCGCCGGATCCGGCCCCAACATGGTGGGCAGAATGTCTGGCGGCCGTACCGGTATGCTCCACGCCGCATACCGGTACGGGGATCACACCGGACGGTTCTGCAACACGCTGGCCGCTGATGTGGACGGTTCACGCTGCACCGTCGGCCAAAACTGAACGTTTCGTTCGCCTGCAGCATACGCTGCGGACTTTACATACCCGTCGGGAACAGCTACGCCAGCAGTATGAAACCCTTCGCCAGAACATCCGGGAAGTCAACACCATCCTGCACCAGCTGCGCGAGACACACCGTACGGTTCAACAGGAACGGCAGCATCTCGAGCACCGCATGCAGCAACAGACGGCAGCCCTGCAGCAGGTGGAGCGAGAGATCCGGCAACTCACTCAGCGTCTGGAACACACCCGCCAGGAGATGCACGGGTTGAACACGCGCGTCAGGGAAATCGCTGACCGCAGCCAGGCACTTGCGCATCGTGAAACCGAACGGATGGAACAATTGCAAACGATCCGGGAACGCATTCGGGACCTGGAACAAAAACGGTCCGTATGGTTGCAACAACGCGATCGTATGGAAGGCGAGCGAATGCACATCCAGCGGCGGCTGGGTGAATTGCATCAGCAGGTGGAACGGGCCGGTACCGAAGTCCGTGCCGTTCAGACCGAGATCGATCGAATCCGCGCGCAAATGGAGGAACTGGATACCCGGATCGCTGAAACGGCAGAAC
>CAZIRO010000183.1:0-5370 GCA_964541595.1 uncultured Acidobacteriota bacterium | reverse complement strand
GGCATCGCATGGGCGGGGGATAGCGCATGACCGTATGGGATTCCAGCGTGTCTCATTTGCCTGTCCCGATTGCAGGGACACACGCTTGTTCTGCTGTCTCATTTCCGATACAATGACCGCGCGCCATACGGCAATCCGATCGCAGCAGTGCACTGCGGGGACTTTTACGCATCCGAATACCAACCCGACCGCACATCACCCCAAACGAGGAGGATATTCCATGGGCGATCTCATTCTTTATTCCAAACAGGACGGTATTGCGATCATGGAACTGAACAACCCCCCGGCGAATTGTTATACGTATGACCTGATGCGGGAACTCGACGAGGCCATTCTCGACGCCCGGATGGACGACGATATCTATGTGATCATCGTTCGGGGCGCGGGCAACAAGTTTTTCTGTGCTGGTGCGGACATTCGTATGCTGTCGGAGGTCAGCCCTTCGTTCAAGTACTATTTCTGTCTGCATGCGAATGAAACGCTGAACCGTTTGGAAAATACACCGAAACTCGTCATCGCTGCCATTGAAGGCCACTGTGTCGGCGGCGGTCTGGAAGTCGCACTCGCATGTGACATTCGCATCGCAAAGAAAAACCCGAACGCCCGGATCGGATTACCGGAGGTCAATCTCGGTGTGTTACCGGGCACCGGTGGGACGCAGCGGTTGAGTCGTCTGATCGGGAAGGGGCGTGCGATGGAGATGATGGTCACGGGGCGGCTGCTGACACTGGAAGAGGCACTGGAGATCGGCCTCATTCACCATATTTTCGAAGGCGACAACTTCATGGATCAGGTACTGGATTACGCCCGTCAGTTCCTGCCGCCGAACAAAGCGGCCTATGCGGTAGGACGCATCAAGCGTGCGGTCCAGGTCGCCCATGAGACGCTGTTCACCGGTGGACTCATGGTGGAACGTGAACTGCAGCAGCAACTCTTTCTCAGTGAGGACGCACGCGAGGGATTGACCGCATACCTGGAAAAACGTCAGGCCCAATTTACCGGCAAATGAGGGAACCGTCCATGACACAAGCACCGGTCACTTTGCCCCCTGGCAAACTGTTCATCAACGGGGAATTCGTCGATAGCCAATCCGGTCGAACGTTTCTCACCATCAATCCGGCGACGGAAACGCCCATTATGGAAGTTGCTCTGGCAGATGCGGCGGATGTGGATCGCGCTGTACGCGCAGCGCAGCAGGCATTTACAGACGGTCCGTGGGCGCGGATGTCTCCCTATGACCGGAGTCGACTGCTCTGGAAGATCGGGGATCTCGTCTGGGCACATCGGGTGGAACTCGCCTATCTCGAGTCGATCGACGCCGGCAAACCGATCCGTGACAATCGCAATGTCGATATCCCGATGGTCGCCGAACTGTTTCACTATTACGCCGGTTGGGTCACGAAGATCCACGGTGAAACCGTCCCGACGAAGTGGCCCGCGTTCTGTTATACCCTGCGGGAACCGATTGGTGTGTGTGCTGCGATTACACCGTGGAACTTCCCGTTGCTGCTGGCCGTCTGGAAGATCGCGCCGGCGCTCGCCTGCGGGAATACCGTCGTGCTGAAACCCTCCGAGAGTACCCCCTTGAGTGTGCTCAAACTCGCCGAAATCTTTCAGGAGGCGGATGCCCCTCCGGGGATTTTCAACGTCGTCACCGGTCCCGGTGCAGAAACCGGACGGGCCCTGGTCACGCATCCGGGGGTGGCCAAGATCGCCTTTACCGGGAGTACGGAAACTGGCAAATGGATCATGCGGGCCGCGGCGGATACGCTCAAACAGGTCACTCTGGAACTCGGGGGCAAATCTCCGAACATCGTGCTCGCCGATGCCGATCTGGATGCGGCGGTGCGCGGTGCGTATATTGGCATCTTTTACAATCAGGGTGAAGTATGTGCTGCCGGATCGCGGCTCATTGTGGATGCGCGCGTGCACGATACGTTACTGGAGAAACTCAAACAGCGCGCGGAAAAACTCCGACCGGGGGATCCGCTCGATCCGAAAACACGGATGGGGCCGCTGGCGAATCGGGCGCAGCTGGAAAAGGTGGAACATTACGTCGCCCGCGCGCTGGAGGAAGGCGATCGACTGGTCATTGGCGGCCGGCGTCCCGATCTGCCCCGCGGGTATTACTACCTGCCCACGATCTTTGACACTGTTTCCCCGGACCATACGATCGCCCGGGAAGAGATCTTCGGCCCCGTTCTGGCTGTCATTCCGGTACGGGACGAGGAGGAGGCCCTCCGCGTGGCGAACGACACGATATACGGGCTGGCGGCCGCGGTCTGGACGCGAGATATCAAAAAGGCGCACCGGTTCGCACGGTCGATTCGTGCGGGAACGGTCTGGGTGAATGCATACAATCTGTACGATCCGGCCATGCCATTCGGCGGATACCAGCACAGCGGTTTCGGACGTGAACTGGGCAAACACGCGCTGGAGATGTATACTCAGGTGAAAAGTGTCTGGGTGGATCTGTCGTGAACGTTCGATGGAGATATCTGAGCGCTGCCATTTGTCTTGTACTGGTGGTGGGTATCGGTGGTGTCCACGCTGGCGTGGAATCCCCGCAACAGTCCGGGGTGAACGCCGCACGGGCGTACGTGGCTTACATGCAGGCGCGGCTGGCAGAGTTGCATAACCGCTACGATGACGCCGAACGGCTCTATCGGGAAGCCCTGCAACATGCGACATCTCCGGGGTATATTTACTACGCCCTCGGACTGTTATACCGCCGGACCGGTCGACTGGAAGACGCGGTGCGCGCATTCACGCAGGCGGTGCAGCACGAACCCGATCTTGCAGATGCGTGGCGCGACCTCGGACAGATCTACGAGTATCGGGTCCTCTTCCGTCAGGACGAGACGGACATCGAAAAGGCCATTCAGGCATACATGCGGTATGTGGAACTCTCGCCGAACGGCCGGATCGCGGGCCGACTGCTGCAACTGCTGAACCGCCAGCAGCAGTACGACCGCACCATTGCCCTCGGGGAACGGTATTTGAATACCATCGCACAATACACGGAATCCATCTGTATGCCCCTGTACGAGGCCTACCGGGCAAAAGGTGACCGCACCAATGCAGAACGTACCCTCCGGCGGTATATCCAGATCGCACCCACCGACCCGGACGCCTATCGGCAGTATGCCGAGTTTCTCCAGGAACAGAACCGCCTGCAGGAAGCCATCGACATTCTCGAGCGCGGCTGGCAACAAAAGACGGACGCGGTGGACCTGCTGGAAGACCTGATCCGCCTGTTGCGGCGTACGCGTCAGTACGATCGTGCTATGCAAATTATCGATCGCGCGTTTCAGGCGTTACCGAAAAATCCGACCATCCTGCGTCTTAAAGCACGTTTGATCGCGGATGTCCAGGGCCCGTCTGCCGGGATCGCGTTTCTGGACGAACACGTGGATACGACCGAAGCGAGTTGGGAAACCCGGGTCCTGCGGATGTTCCTGTTGGAACGTGCGTACCGGTGGCGGGAACTCGCTGCATATGCGCAGCAGTTGAGTGAACAACTGGAAGCACAGATTCCTCCGGGAAATGAAAGCCGTGATGAACTGCGGACGCTGATCCTCTGGAATCGGGCAACAGCACTCGCACGGCTGGGACGGTATACGGACAGTCTGGAGATCTGTGCCCGGGAACGCGTGCGCACCGCACGATCGGCCATCCTGGAAGACTGTATTCTCTGGGCATTGAGCGCCGGCCAGATCGAACGTGCCCGGCAGTGGCTGGATGCGGCCGCTGTACAGTTTCCAAATGAACCGGATCGGTGGCAGCTCCTGGAAGTCCGGTGGCTGGAAGCCCGGGGGCGACTGGACGATGCGGAAACCCGGCTGCGCGCGCGTCTGGAAGACCGTGCGGATGCGTGGATCGATCTGGTCGAGTTCTACCATCGGACACATCAGTACAAGAAGGCGCTGGACATCCTGCAACGTCGGATCGATGCCGGTGCGGAAGACGTGCCGACACTGTTCCTCTGGGGGTCCACCCTGGAACGTTTGCAGCGGTATGCGGAAGCGGAACAGGTCTTTCAGAAGCTGTTGAACCGTAATCCCGAACACGCGCCGTCGTTGAATTATCTCGGATACATGTGGGCGGATCGGGGGATTCACCTGGAGGAGGCCAAACGGCTGATTGAACGGGCACTGCGCGTGGATCCGGAAAATCCCGCTTATCTGGATAGCCTCGCCTGGGTGTATTACAAAATGGGAGACCCGCAGACCGCCTGGCGCTGGATGCAGGAGGTGCTGCGGCGTGAATCTCGCGATCCCATTGTCCTGGACCACGCCGGCGATATCGTGTTCGCACTGGGTCGTAAGGACGAGGCCCTCCGGTACTGGCAGTCGTCCCTGAAGGCTGCGGAACAGATGCAGTTCGTGCCGATCGATTTCCGGCCGGATACCGTGCGCGCCAAGATTCAGAAGATCTGTCCGAACTGCCTGGCCGGCGTCAGCAAATCCCACAGTAAACTGTAAACACTTCACGTTCGGGTATTTCAACCCCTGAGGGAGCGTGCGGACGTGCAGGCGCCGGAATCGATCCCGAAAACCCGACAGCAGGCGTTCCTCACGGATGAACGGATCCCGCCACGTGAAAAATACCGTCGCCTGTTTGTCGGCGATACCCGATGGTCCGCGCTGATTCGCTATGAATTGCTGACCATCACCCTGACCGGACTCGGCGGTGCGCTGGGGTTCTGGTTGCGACAGAAACTATATCGATGGATATTCGCACGCATGGGACGCGGTGTGGTGATCGGTCGGTATGTGACCGTACGCGCGCCGTTTCGTATTGCGCTGGGCGACCGGGTGATCATTGAAGACCTGGCGCTGATCGATGGCCGTGGCGGACCGGGAGATACGATTCATCTGGAAATCGGGCACGACGTCTTTATTGGCCGGGGAACGCACGTGGTCTGTCACAGCGGCGTCATTCGCATCGGACACGGTGTCAATATCGGTGCGAACTGCCTGATCCAGTCGGCGCGTGAGGTCATTATCGAGGACCACGTACTCATCGCGCCGTATGTCTATATCGCGGGAGCCACGCGTGCGCACGACCGTACGGATGTTCCGGTGATCGCACAGGCGACCATCTCCCGGGGGGTACGCATCGGTCGGGGCACCTGGATCGGGGCCCATGTATTTATCGACGACGGCGTCACCATCGGTTGCGATTGCATCATCGGCGCCGGTGCGATCGTATTGCGCGATATTCCGGACCGCGCGGTGGCCGTAGGGGTACCCGCACGGGTGATCCGCTACCGATAGCCCCGGAACCACCGGACCCTCTGAGACCTGCCGCCGGACACCTGAGACCCGGGACCGGAGACCGGTGGCCACCGGCACACCGGTGGATCCG
>CAZIRO010000182.1:0-5418 GCA_964541595.1 uncultured Acidobacteriota bacterium | reverse complement strand
CGTCTCCCGTCCTGAATACCCGACACCTGCCACCTGGGACCGGAGACCGGTGGCCACCGGCACACCGGTGGATCCGGTGGCGCGCATGTCCCATTTCCCGTCCCGATCTCAGGTTCTATCAATTGCCTTCCACGGTCCGGATACGGAAAATGGGAGTATCGCAGGATCGTGCTCAAGAGGATAGATATGGGACGTGTACGGTTTTTCACAGCGGGAGAATCTCATGGTCCGGCACTGATCGGCATTCTGGAGGGAATTCCCGCCGGTCTGCAGATCGATCCCGCGCAGATTGACCGGGAATTGCGCCGTCGTCAACACGGACACGGTCGGGGCGGACGCATGCAGATTGAGCGGGATACCGTCCGGTTTATCGGTGGACTCCGCTGGGGGCGCACGCTGGGCGGACCGATCGCCGTCATGATCGAGAATCGGGACTGGGTCAACTGGCAGGAGGTCATGGACCCCTTACACCCTTCGGAGCACGTATCCCCCGCAACGGTGCCGCGACCCGGTCATGCCGATCTCGTGGGTATCCTGAAATACGGTCATACGGATCTGCGCGACGTCATCGAGCGTTCGAGCGCACGGGAAACCGCCATGCGGGTAGCCCTGGGCGCCATTGCCAAACAACTCCTCGCAACCTGCGGGATCACGATCGCCAGCCATGTCATTCAAATTCACAACGTGCGCGCCCGGGTGGACCCGGTACAGAACGGATGGGATGCATCCACCATTAATGCACGTGCGGATGCGTCGCCGGTCCGGTGTCTGGATCCGGATGCCGAAAAGACAATGGTGGACCGGATCGATGCGGGACGCTCGCGCGGAGATACGGTCGGTGGGGTGTTTGAAGTCATCGCTTTTGGTGTACCGGTGGGACTGGGGAGTTACGTCCACTGGGACCGCCGACTGGACGCACGCATTGCAATGGCCATGATGAGTATCCAGGCCATGAAAGGTGTGGAAATCGGCGGCGGATTCGACACCGCCCGTCGATGGGGATCGGAGGTGCAGGACGAGATTTTTCATACACCGGCGCGGGGATACTACCGGTCCTCCAATCGCGCTGGAGGGATCGAAGGGGGAGTGAGCAACGGGGCACCGATCGTCGTGCGCGTTGCCATGAAGCCGCTGTCGACGTTGATGCAACCGCTGCGGTCGGTCAATATCCGTACGAAAACACCGGCGAAAGCCCATCGTGAACGGTCCGATGTGTGCGCTGTACCCGCCGCGTCGATTGTCGGTGAAGCCATGCTGGCGTTGACCCTGACGGACGCCCTGCTGGAAAAGTTTGGCGGGGATTCCGTGGACGAACTCGTCTCCCGGGTGGAACAGTGGCGGGAACGGGTGCGCTGCGGATAGGGGGATCTCCCCACGTGTAGCCGTCAGTGCGGCCCGGAGGACAGCCGCGTTTGCAGCATCTTTCGAGTGGTTTCGATCAGTTCCATCGAGATGCGGACACCGGTCCACAGTTCAAACGCACGCGCGCCCTGGAAAATGAGCATATCCAGACCGTTCAGGGTCCGGGCACCGGCCAGCCGGGCCGCGCGCAGAAGTGCGGTCTCGGGTGGATTGTAGATCAGGTCAATCACGGTCAATTGATCGTGCAGACTCTCCGGTTGCACGGGAAGGACTTCAGTGTGCGGGACCATCCCGAGCGGCGTGGCATGAACGAGTAACGTTGCCCGGCGAATGGCGCGGTCAATATGGTCCGGATCCCATGCATACGCTTCCAGGACGGTATTGTGTGTCAGCGGTGCCAGTTGTTCCACGAGGTGAACGGCGCGCTGCACGGTCCGGTTGAAGACGATAATCCGCTCCAGGGGATACTGCAGCAGTGCAAACACCACTGCACACGCTGCGCCCCCGGCACCGAGCACGATCGCGACGCCTGTCGGTTGAATCCCGTGAGACTGCAGGGCGGCCGTGAATCCGAATGGATCGGTGTTGTATCCGATCACTGTACCGCTCTCCAGTTCGTGCACGAGGGTGTTCACCGCCTGCAGTATGCGGGCTGCACCTTCCAACCGGTCCAGATACGGCACAATGGCTTCTTTATGCGGGATGGTCACGTTGAATCCGCGGATTCGGAGCGTCCGCATGGCCGGAACGACCCCGGAAAGGCGGTGCGGTGCAACGTCAAACGCCATGTATCGGTACGGCACCTGCAGACGTTCACACCAGAAGTTATGCATCTCCGGGGAGACCGAATGGCCGATCGGATGTCCGATCAGGCCCAGCAGGTGAACGGTTGGATTATGGTGTCGCATGCGCCAGTACTCGCAGTGTATCAAAAAACCCCGGGTAGGAGACTTCTGCCCATTCCGCACCCTGAATGATCACCGGTGCGTCGGCGATGAGTCCCGCGATTGCAAAAGACATGGCAATTCGGTGATCTCCGTATGCGTCGACGACGCCGCCACGCAGGGGTGTCGGTCCCTCAATAACCATGCCGTCCGGCAACTCTTCGACGCGGGCACCGAGGCGTCGCAGATTGGTCACGGTACTGCGAATGCGATCGCTCTCTTTCACCCGCAGTTCGCTTGCGTCCCGGATGATCGTCGTACCCTCTGCCTGCGTGGCGATCACCGCCAGCAGCGGCAGTTCGTCGATCGTCCGGGGCACCCATGTGCCCTCGATCCGGATTCCCCGGAGGGATGCCGACCGCACGAGGATATTCGCGCAGGGTTCGCCGTTCATTTCGGTCAGGTGCAGGAGTTCGATATCTCCACCCATCTGTTGCAGGATTTCCACGAATCCGGTCCTCGTCGGGTTCCAGCCCACGTGGTCAATACGCAGTACGCTCCCGGGCACGAGCGTTGCAGCAGCGATCCAGTATGCGGCCGATGAGATATCTCCCGGAATCCGACCGGTCCAGGCTGTCAGGCGGGGGCTCTGCTGAATGACGATTCGTGTGGCTTCCCAGTTGATGCGGGCGCCCATACACTGGAGCATCCGTTCAGAGTGGTCGCGGCTGGGAATGGGTTCATGCACCACGGTCACCCCATCGGCAAACAGGCCGGCGAACAGGATACACGATTTCACCTGCGCACTGGCGATCGGCAGGGTATAGTGAATGCCATGCAGCGGCCGGCCGCGGATCGTCAATGGCGGGTGTTCACCGTCCGTACTCGTGATGTCCGCGCCCATTCGGGTGAGCGGCTCGATGATGCGACGCATCGGGCGGCGGCACAGCGAGGCATCGCCGGTGAGTGTCACGTGCAGAGGCTGACCGGCGAGTAATCCGGCGAGCAAACGCATCGTCGTTCCCGAGTTGCCGCAGTCCAGGGGGTGTGTGGGCGAGCGCCAGCCGGATGGCCCTCGCCCTTCGATGACGACCGTACGGCCTTTTACTTCAATATGCACGCCGAGATGCCGCAGACACCGGATGGTCGATTGCACGTCGCGTCCCTCGGGAACGTCCCAGATTCGGGCCGTACCGTAGGCGATACCGTTCAGCATCAGTGCCCGGTGGGCGATGGACTTATCCCCGGGCACGCGGATCTGCCCCTGTAGACCGTGGACGGGTGTGACCTGTACATCCATCCAGTCAATCCCCGTGCGGTTGCGTTGGGCTTCTCCTCGGGATCCGGTGGCGTTGCATGTGTTCCCAGAGACGGCGTCCCAGCCATTCGGCCATGCGTCGGAACAGGCGCTCGATCCGGGTTTCCCGCATGGACGGCGACTGTGTGAGAAACCGATCGATGCGTGCGATCCACGCGTGCCACTCCCGCGGCGCGTCCCCGGGACACAGTGTTTCCAGAAGGGCAACGTGTGCCCGTTTTCGGACCATCGCTTCCAGACCATCCAGCATCTGCCGATGCGGCGTACCTTCCCATATGGGGAGGATCATCGCTTCGCGTAACCAGCGTTCGACGCCGAACTCACGGAGCACACCGATACCTCCATGCACTTCCATGACCCATTTTGCCGTTTGTACGGCCAGTTCCGCCGTCCAGAACTTCGCCAGATGGGTCAGCAGGCGAAACGCATGGTAACGGTCCGAATACGGCGGTCGCTCGTTCCAGAGTGTATCCAACCAGGTGGCTGCCGTCCATGTCAGGGCCCATGCGTATTGCAGTTGGCGTCGACGTTGACGAAACTGGGACCGCATCAGGGGGTGGTCCACAATCGGCCGACCGAATGCGCGGCGCTGTTCGGCAAATGCAAGGGCGTCGACCATACACCGGTGCATCAATGCCACACTTGCGATACTGTTGGCCACGCGCGAGAGGTTCAGTGTTTCCAGGATCAGGTAAATCCCGTGTTGTCGCGATCCGATCATCCGGGCCGCACTCCCGATCAGTTCGACTTCTCCGGTGGGCACCGATCGGGTGCCTATTTTATCTTTGATGCGACGGATACGGTAATTCAACTGTCCCGTATCCGTCCACCTCGGTACGAGAAACAGTGCCAGTCCGCGGATTCCCGATGGTGCGTTTTGCGGACGGGCGGCGACGAGCGCGGCATCGGCGTCCACATTGCTGGCAAAATATTTATACCCGGTCAGCCGCCATACGTTCGTCTCGGGGTCGATGGGTATGGCGACGGTTTCCACGGCGTATCCGAGATCGGACCCGCCCCGGATCTCGGTCATCCATGTGGCCCCCTGTCGGAACGGCGGGGCCGTACGGGTCAGTTCGTTCAGCCATCGTTTCCGGACCGGTTCCGGTCCATATTTGTGCAGTGCCAGCGCCGTCGCGAGCGTGACGGTATAGGGACAGAACACCCCCGGATCGAAGTAGGCGGTCACGTACCCGAGACGCACGAACGGTTGAAACGATCGGGTGGCAAACGTTCGCCACACGATACCGGTTTGATATCCGATGTCCAGCATCGTGCGGTATTCCGGGGGGTACACGACACGATCGATGATCTCTCCCTGCGGATCGAATACCTGCAACCACGGGGTTCCCCATCGATCCACCGTATCCGAGATGTCCCGGCCAACGGTCGTCCACCAGTGCGCATACGTCGTCAACAGATCGCGGTCGTCCCCACCGGTCGTTTGCATCAGCCAGTCTACCGGATCACGTGCGATCCGTTCACGGCGTGCGATGGACATTTTCTCCCTCGCGCAGAGACTTTCGCAGTCGGGACAGCGTGGGTATCGAGAGGTGTACATTGAACTGCTGCTGTATAAAGTGTTGCATCTGGCGGAGCGTCATTTCCGGACGAATTTGCAGCATCGCCCGTAATTCACGGCGGATGTCCCGCAGGGGCATCGGGATCAACCGCTGGCGTGTTCGGGAGTAGTCCCAGCCGAGCAGATACCACATCGGTTCGATCGTGCGGTCGGGGAGAAGGCACAGGGCGTGTAACACGCCGAGGTGATGCCGTTTGGGCTGAAACCCGACCCAGCGCCGGATGCGTGTTTCACCGCAGATCCACGGACCGTTGACCCGGATGGCCATCCGG
>CAZIRO010000181.1:0-5449 GCA_964541595.1 uncultured Acidobacteriota bacterium | reverse complement strand
ATGGGACACGGCGTGTCCCGATGGACCCCGCGATAACCCGTCAACCAGGATGCGCGGACACCCGGAACTGGAGATCGGATCCCGGCAACGGATCGACGCACCGCGCGCACAGGTTATGCCCCGGAAATGGCGTGCTGAATGCGCAACTGCATGACATCCTGCAGGAGCCGGGTGCGTTCGGCGGGGATCATATGCCGTACACGCCCCTGACGAACGTGTCCGCATCCCAGGACGGCGTCTTCAAGTGCCAGGGCGACGTATCCGTCTGCCATGCGCGTCACGGGGATCGTCTGACCCTGAAGCAGGCGGATCCAATCATTCGGAGCCAACGAGACGCGCCGCTCCCGAACCCATGGACTCAAATGTTGCAGGAAATAACTGGAAGGTTTCCAGCCGAATCTGGTACGCCGGGCCACCCGGACGCCGACACCGACCAACTGTCGGTTCCGCGCCGGCCGCCAGAACCCGACCGGCCAGGACGTGCATTGATGCGCCCATACTGTCTTTCCCCAGTACATCCACCGGAACCGATCGAGCACACGTTCCGGAATGCCAAACGTCTCTATCAGGTACCGCCGAACGGCCATGATCTGACCGGCAGCCTCTTCGGATGGGATTTCGTGTTCCGGATACCCCAGGGGCAACATTCCCTGCTGACAGAGATACCGTAGTCGCCGGGTCGATCCGCTTGGTGCGACCTTGCGCAGCCGCGCCATAAACAGTCCGCCGGAATCCAGGTGATAGGGGTAGATCCGCCATGCGTGCGCACACTGTGGGTCAAACGTCCTGTCCTCAAAGCGGAGCCATCCCGTATCGTGGTCCACGGGGAGCGTGATCGGTTCCACCCGAACGGGCATATCGTGCAGCACCTGAGTTAAGACCCCTTCGTTTTCCTCCGGTGCAAACGTGCAGGTCACATATGCGAGCATCCCTCCCGGACGGGTCACGTCGATTGCACGGCGCAGGATGACCTCCTGGGTACGCGTAATGTAGCGCAGGAACCTGGGCGAAACCGGTGTGCGCGCCCGCGTCGAACTGCGCAGGTTACCCTCGGCCGTGCACGGGACGTCCACGAGTACGGCGTCAAACCATACATCGGCCGGTAGATTCCGCGCATCCAGACGGAACACGATCACATTCCACAGTCCCATACGAAACACATTGCTCAGCAACGCACGCAATCGCCGGTGACTGACGTCACAGGCGAGGATCGTCCCCTGTCCGCGCATCACATCGTACAGGTGCGTGGTCTTCCCTCCCGGGGCCGCACAGAGATCCAGCACGCAACTGCCCGGTGATGGTGCCAGCATGGGCGCCACAAGTCCCGTAGACGCCTGCTGGATATAAAACAACCCCAGCCAGTGTTCCACAGTTTTGGAAATGGGAAATGGCGATGCAACGACCCGATAAAATGCGGGGGGAAACGCCAGAGGTTCCAATCGAAACCCCTGCTGCTCCAGTCGTCGGATCAGGTCGTCCGGATCGATCCGCTGCGTCTGCACCCGGATGGTGGTCGGTTCCGGTGTATCTGCAACTGCACAAAAACGGTCCCACTCCGGGATATATGGACGATACCGCTCAAAGATCATGGCCAGAACGTCAGTTCCACACGAATGGACGAACCACTCGCATTCAGCCGCACCGATTCAGATAGGGTTTCCGGCGGTAATCCACAGCACCTTCGAGCATCAGCCAGGCAAACGGACGCAACCGCAGATGACCACCCCAATAGGTCACGCTGCCGTCCGCATCCCTGGAGCGGATCCACGCACCGTGGCCGCCCACGCCGCACACCCGATGGGTCCGGGCATGCGCCGTTGCGACCAGCAACATCCACCTCACGACAATACAGACGCGCCCACGTCGCATGATCGTTCTCCCGATATATCGGCCTCATTCCGAGAGGACCGATTGCAGGATCAGGTGCAGGTATTTCATCTGGGCCGACCGTTCAGCCGCAACCAGCCATTTGAGTGCCCGATCGACATCCGGGCCGGCCGCGAAGGCTCCGTGGTGACGCACCAGTACAACCCGGGCGTTCCGCAACGCGTTCGCAAGGGCCTCACCGAGTGCGGTCGTCGCCGTCGGCGGATCGACTTCAATGACCGGTGCCTGTGGAATGTAATACTTTCCCTCGATATCGTCCGGGACGAACGTGTCGACGCGCCATGCCCATACGTTGAGATACACCGGATGCGCATGCAGAATTACCTGGACGTCTGCAAGCGCGTGATACACGGCCCGATGCACCGGCCACTCGCGCGAGGCGCGTTCGATGAGATGCGGATCTGGCCGGTCCAGATCGAGATGCACAAAATCGTGATACGAAAGATACCCCAATCGGGCGCCGGTGCGTGTAATTGCGACAGTTCGGCCGTCCCGAACGCTGAGGTTCCCACTGTGACTGTCGACCAGTCGCTGTTCGTACAGAATCCGCCCCGCCTGAATGAGTTCGTCGATCAGGGTGCGAACCACGCGCATGGTTTCGGACCGCCTATGTCAATGCGGATATTCCGGTAATATGCTCGCCGATGATCAATGTGTGGATATCGTGGGTACCTTCATACGTATATACCGATTCCAGATTACACAGATGGCGCGCCACGTGATACTCATACATGATACCGTTCGCACCGAGGATGTCACGCGCAAGACGCGCGATCCGCAATGCGTGGTATACGTTATTTCGTTTGGCCATGGACACGTGCACATAATGGGCGCGTCCCCGGTCTTTCAGACGACCCAGACGCAGGGCGAGCAGTTGCATTTTCGTGATCTCGGTCAGCATGTCGACGAGTTTGTTCTGCACGAGTTGATACCCGGCGATCGGTCGCGTGAACTGGACCCGATGTTTTGCGTATTCCAGTGCGATCTCGTAACACGCCATGGCCGCGCCGATCGCGCCCCATGCGATGCCATACCGTGCCTGCGTCAGGCAGGAAAGCGGTGCTTTCAGTCCCACGGCCCGGGGCAATACGTTCTTTTCCGGAACACGGACGTCCTCAAGCACGAGTTCTGCCGTATCCGAAGCCCGCAGAGAGAACTTGTCCGTAATCCTGATCTGGCGAAATCCGGGCGTCCCCTTTTCAACGAGGAACCCCCGGATTACCCCCTCATCGTCTTTCGCCCAGACGAGCGCGACGTCCGCGATGGACCCATTCGTAATCCACATCTTTGTGCCATTGAGCACGTACGATGCGCCGTCTTTCCGGGCACGCGTGATCATCCCGGCCGGATTGGAACCGTAATCCGGCTCGGTCAATCCGAAACAACCGATGATCTCCCCACGCGCCATCTTCGGTAGCCAGTAGGCTTTTTGTTCTTCCGAACCGTATGTAAAAATGGGCCACATCACGAGGGACGTTTGCACGGAAACGAAACTGCGAATCCCACTGTCCCCGCGTTCGAGTTCCTGGTTGATGAGTCCGTAGGCCACGTTGTTCAGACCGGCACATCCGTATTTCGGGTCCAGATTGGCCCCGAGCAGGTTCATTTCCGCCATCTGTGGAATCAGATGCATGGGAAACGTGCCCTCTTCATAGTGTTTGCGCATGATCGGAATGACCTGATCGTCCACCCACCGGCGGACCTCGTCCCGCACCAGCCGCTCTTCTGGCGAGAGTTCCTCGTCCAGAAGGTAAAAGTCGACACCGCGAAACCGCATGCACCCCCTCCAAACGGTACAGAAATCTCCACCGTTTCGTATACGGACCCGGACCGCTATTCCACATGCCGCCACTTCGGAGCACGCTGCTCCAGCCACGCGCGGATACCCTCACGTGCGTCTTCAGTAGAAGCGTACTGGACGAGATAGAACTCCTCCACTTCACGCACCCGATCGTCCCAGTCCGGAATCAATGTATGCCAGAACGTCTGCCGCGCGTACTGCAGGGCCTGTGTGCTCATGGTCAGCAGACGCTGCACAAACCGGTCCGCCTGCACTTTCCACTGATCCGGAGGCAGGGCCCAGGAGATCAGTCCCCACGCTGCCGCAGTCTTTGCATCGACCACCTCACCCGTCATCGCCAGATAGAGCGCCCGATTCTTGGGCATGAAACGGGGATAGAGCAACAGGGCGAGCGGTGCGAAATGACCGTACTTCATCTCTGGATGACCGAACCTGGCCGTGCTCGGTGCAAACGTATAATCGCAGATTGCGGCGATCAGACACCCCGCGCCATACGCATGACCGTTGATCAGCCCCACGACGAGTGGCTGCATCCGGATGATCTGGGTGACCAGGCGGTGAAAGCGGTCGACCACCACAAACAGGTCGTCCGACTGCATACAACGCGGATCCAGCCCCGCCGAGAAATATTCACCGGACGCGGTGAGCGTAATCACCTTCACCTGTTCATCAAACACGAGATTGCCGATGATCTGATGCAATTCTTCGAGCATGGTCAGATCGATGTAATGTAACGGGGGACGCGCAAGTTCGATCCGGAAACAGGCACCATCCCGCGCGGTACGCACATACTGAAACGACGAGGTTGCTGCGGATTCCCGCGCCGTTTCGGATTCCAGTTCCTGGAAATCTTCCGGTCCGATTTCAAACTCCATGCACGCGCTCCAGAAACGTGATCCTCCGAATCCCGAACAGCCAGGGAGAACACATAGTCTACCACGCAACGTCCCGGTTGACAATCCGTTGAGGGAGCCATAGTATAGAGATCCGAACGCGGGCCCGTAGTTCAGACGGTTAGAACGCCGGCCTGTCGAGCCGGAGGTCGCGAGTTCGAGTCTCGTCGGGCCCGCCATTTTTATACCATGAAATAGGTGTCCATGAATCCCCTGCTCCTCTCCATTATCCTCATCTTCTTTTTCAGCTGGCTTCAGTATCTTTATGTTCGGCAACCCGGCCGATTTTATGTATGGTCCGCCGGCATCCTGATCGGGGTGATGACCATTTCTTTCCTTGGCTTATGGACGAACTGGAAACTGGTCCTGACCCTCATCCTCATCAGTCTTGGCGTTCAATGGGGTTATTACTGGCTTTTCTTTATTCGGTTTCCGGAAAAACATCATGACGCACGAAACAATTCAATCCGTTCGGATCCACGCTCCGGCCCGGATTGATCTGATCGGGGGGACGCTGGATATCTGGCCATTATCCGCCATCCTCTCTCCGGCACAGACGGTGAACCTTGCCATTGAAATCGGGCATCACATGGAATTCAGCCCGGCGGAACAATGGGTGCTTGAGGACCCATCCGCCCATGAGCAATGGTCACCGGATTCTAATGAGCCGATTCCCGAACGTTTCACATTTCCATGGTTCATCCTCCAACACCTTTCCACGCCCCCTTTTCATGTGCGATTGGATTCGACCATCCCCCGTGGATCCGGCCTTGGCGGTTCCTCAGCACTGGCCGTCGGCCTGATAGCCGGTGCGTATGCCGCTGCTGGATATCGGCTCGGGCGGCGCCGCCTCGTTCAACTTGCCCAG
>CAZIRO010000180.1:0-5451 GCA_964541595.1 uncultured Acidobacteriota bacterium | reverse complement strand
GACAGGCAATGGGACCGGGGATGCACCGGATGCGTGGATGGACCGGTGGACACCGGGTGTCGGGTGTCCGCGCATCCTGGGCAACCGTCCCGAGAGGAGAGGTGACGCGCAGTGACGTCGTGTACGGACACTTTCGTCACTTTTCCCCTCGACACTTCTTACTGAAGGTGAATGACGATACGTTGCCTCGCATCCAGGACATAGAGGGACCCATCCGGCATCACCAGCATGTCCACAGGTTCCAGTCTGGGCAGCAACGCCCGGAGGTCCAATACGCGCAAAAGCTCCCCGGAGGGACGAAAGATGCCGACCTGCCGACGTTTACGGTCCAGGACGTAAACAAACCCGAGCGTGTCCAGACCCACCGCGTCCAGCGATTCCGCATGCCAGGTGTCCGTGTCCAGCGTCCCGAGACGCGTGCCGTCTCGAGCGAATACGGCAACTCCCGGCGGATGCGTATGGACCAGCCAGAGACGTTGCCACGCATCGATCTCCAACCGCCGAACGCGCATACGCGGTTCGATGGGGATCGTGGCAACGTGCATGAACCCCCGTGTGGCTGCTCCTCTCGCGGTGTACCATCGGAAACCCATGAGCGCGCGGCTGCGTTTTTCATACATCCAGAGGACTCCCTGAGCGTCCACCGCCAGTCCTGCCGGTTCGACGGTCCGTTTCCGGCGATCGGTCTGGATCTCGATGCGGACCGGCGTGCCCTCCGATGACATCAACGTGGTGTCCCGTGCGACAAATACCCGGTCCCGTGAGTCGATCGTCACAACGTCCATCCCGGAAAACGCCACATGCCGGACGTACCGTCCCCGCGGATCGTACAGTATGACCCACTTCAACCCGCGATCGGCGATCGCCCATCCCCCGGACCACTGCAAAAGTCGCATGGGTTTCTTCCAGCGGATCTGACGCGACAGGTGAAAATCGGCATCGATCCGGTACGTGATGATCTGCCGGGATGAGCGAAATACAAAACGGTGCAACACCGTCGCCACATCACGCAGTGTGCGGTCTTCCGATGGATGCTGCACATACGGTTGAAGATCGGCGAGCAGTCGCAGTGCGGTCAACCAGCGGAGGTCGTGCGCGAATGCCCGGATCAGACAGAGCACCGCCGGAGTCCGAACGTGCGTTCCCGGGAAGCGGTGCAGTGCCCTGCGACACAGCCCGCGCGCCTGAATGGACTGGCCGGTCAGCCACGCAATGCGGCCGGCTTCAATGAGCGCCGGGCCGGCCCAGGGACTGTGCGGATACAGTGTGGCCACGCGTTCCAGATTCGCACGGGCTTCGGAGAAACGGTCCTTTCCCCGTCCAAGATACCACGCCTGGATGCGCCCGATTTGATAGTACGCAAACGGTGCCTGGTCCCCATCGGGATACTGCTCAATGACCCGCTGCAGGTACGGCAGGGCGTGCGTCGGATCGCGCTGAACGTCCAGATAGTACCGTGCCAGCGCGATCAGTGCGTCATCGGCATACGCCGATTCGGGCCATTGTCGGACCACCCGTTGCCAGTCGGCAATCGCCTGCGCAAAGTCTCCCCGTTCGTAAAAAATCTGTCCGCTGAAATAATGCCGCCGTGCGAGTTCTTCCGAAGCGGTCTGCCCCTGCCCGTATACCCGACCGCTGGCACATACAACCAGCACACAGATCCCGAGCACATGATATTTCACAGTGGACCAACGGATCGCTGTCCTCCATTTGCACGATACGGCTGCATGTACGGCGTCTCTATGGTACTCCGTCACCCCGGGATTTCAAATTGTGCGGATTTGTATATGCTGAAACAGTAAGCCCACTGTGCAGTGGAAATGCACCATCCGGTGAAGATCGCCCATGCCGCGTCGCTGGGGTCAACACTATTTGCGGTATCGCCACATCGCGCACCGTATGGTGGATTGGGCGGATTTTCTGCCCGACCGGCCGGTTCTGGAGATCGGTCCCGGTCCGGGCATGCTGACGGCCGTATTGCTCGAACGGGGGTACGAAGTGGTCGCTGTGGAAATCGACCCCCGCTGGGTTCAGACCCTGCGGCGACGGTGGGGCGATGCGCGATTGCATGTGGTGCACGGTGACATCCTCCGCATGGACTGGCAACGTACGTTCCCCGCACGGGCGACGTGTGCGGGACCGTTCGGCATTATCGGCAATATTCCATATCAGATCAGCGGTCCACTCGTGGCCCGGTTGATGCGGTACCCTACGTTCTGGTACCGGGTGGTATGGATGGTCCAGCGGGAATTTGGCGAGCGCCTGGCAGCCGTACCGGGGACGCCGGACTACGGGGCGCTGTCCGTACTCGTGCAACTGTTGTGGCATATCCGGCTCGGGATGCGTATCTCCCCATCCGCATTTCGTCCGCCCCCGCGTGTGGAGTCCGTGCTGGTCCGCATGGATCCCCTCCCGCGGGTGCATGCTGCCGCCCGGACGGACGCTTTTCAGCGGTTTGTGCGCGCGGCGTTTCGACATCGGCGGAAAACACTTGTCAACAGTCTGCGCGCGCACCTTTCGGATGCGGAGATGGAACGGCTGATCGATGCGTTGTCCCGTCTCGGCTGGTCCACACGTGCCCGGGCGGAACAGATCCCACCCGGGGACTGGCTTCGCCTGTGGGAATCCGTCCGGGGTCGGATATGACGCGTATCCCCGGAGTTACTGATTCTGGTAGGACGCCTGCAGCAAACTGTTCAGTTTTTCCTGTGTCTGCTGCCAGAAATATTGTTGTCGGCGGTGCACCCGTTCCAGCCGATTCTGCAGGTTGACCAGCTGCGTATCATAATCCATGAACCGATGCTGCAGCAGTTCATATATCTGTTGATGTTCCGCCTGCCACTGCGCCTCGATACGGCGCAGGCTCTGCTGGACCATCGCGGCACATGTCTGTTCGATCTGTGTCTGCTGGGCAGCGATCGCCTGCTGTACGGCTACGGCGATTTGTTCCCGCGTATACGTCCGCTGCCATCCGTGAAACACGACGATGCCGAGGACCATCCCGAGGAGAACCATCGCTCCCGTCAGCCACCGTTCCCATTGACGCGATTGACGGACGGTCGCCGGGTGAATGTATACGATCCGCGGGGGGTCGGCCCACGGCAACCGCTGTAATGTATCGACTGTATCCATCAGATCCTGAAACGTTGACGCACATTCCGCGCACGCATGCAGGTGCGCCCACAGGGGATGCTGTTCCGGAACCTCGCCCCACAGCGCATCGATCACGCATTCCGCGTGAGTTTCCAGCCAGGTACACTTCATGCGGGCTTCTCCGGACGCTCAGGGGAATGCGATGGAGACGGGACCACATCCTTTAAGAGGTCACGTAACCTCCGGATGCCGTAAAACAACCGGGATTTGACCGTACCCGGCGGAATGCCCATGATCTGCGCCACTTCATCCACACTGCAGTCCTGCAAGATGCGCAACTCGATGACCATCCGCTGTTCCTCCGGCAGCTGCAGCAGCGCCTGCTGCACACGCTCCATCAGCATGGCCTGATGAATACGGGTTTCCGCGTCCACGGTCGGCGGATCGATGGCACCGGGTGTCCATGCTTCCGACCAGACGACGTCGGCGATCACCCTGCGCTGGCGACGACGGCGGCGCAGGCGGTTGCGGCAGCAGTTGATAGCGATACGATACAACCATGTGGCAAACTGGGCGTCTCCACGGAAATCATGGATATGGGTATACGCCTTCAAAAATACTTCCTGACAGACCTCCGCCGCGTCTTCTTCGGAACCAAGCATCCGCAGCGCGAGATTATAAATGCGTTTTTCCCATTTCCATACGAGCACATTGAACGCATACCGGTGCCCCGCCCGAACGCGCTCCACGAGTTCCCGATCGTCGATGGGATCCCGCTTCCCGGACATTCAGATCCCCCCGTATTCATGAATTTTGACCCGGAAAGTGATCGGACGGTTCAACGCGCCGAAGCGGCACAAACCGCACGGGCGTGATCGACCGGACGGTGACGTCTTCCGTTTCGGGACCGTGACGCACGACGAGCAACAGATCCTGGTCCCACGTTCCCACCGGGATGACCATACGTCCCCCGATGCGCAACTGCTCGAGCAGGGGGGACGGGATTTCCGGCGGTGCGGCAGTCACCATGATGGCATCGAACGGGGCCGCTTCCGGCCAGCCCGCATATCCGTCTCCCTGGCGAAAACGGACATGCGTATATCCGAGGTATTCCGTCAGGATACGCCGTGCGCGTTCCAGGAGTTCGGGTTCGAGTTCGATGGTATACACCTCCCGCGCCAATTCGGCCAGAATGGCCGTCTGGTATCCGGACCCCGTACCGATTTCCAGTACTTTTTCCGTACCCTGCAGGTGCAGCAGTTCAGTCATGAGCGCCACGATATAAGGCTGGCTGATCGTCTGTCCGCAACCGATCGGCAGGGGCGTGTCCTCATACGCGAGATGTACGGATTCCGGAGGCACAAACCAGTGTCGGGGAATGCGGCGCATCACCTCCAGAACACGGGTATCCCGGATACCCCGGGCAGCGAGCTGTGTCTGCACCATCTGGTCCCGCTGAGCGGCCATCTGTTCCTCGAGTTCCGCGTGTGTCCATGACGGTTGCTGACCGTTCTGCGCCGTCATTGCCACTCCTTCCGCCGCTGCGTGACCCATCGGTGCGCATGCCGCTGCGGTTCCGGCAGGCGGTATCCGCGACAGGTGGCGAGCACGATCTGCACCGCAACGGAAACCGAAACCCGATGACCCGGTGAGACGAATACAGGACGAACCCGACGGCGGGTCCGCACTACTGCGCCGATCGTGCGGTGCGTTCGGGGGTGACGGAGCGGTGTCCAGTGTCCGGCCTCCGGAGCCGGCTCCGCATGCACTCCGAACAGGCGCGTTTTTCCGACCCCGATCGTGGGCCAGTCCAGCAATACACCGAGATGTGCCGCAATACCAAGTCCCCGCGGATGGGCAATACCCTGGCCGTCCACGATGAGAACATCCACGGGACGATCCACCTGTTGCAGAACGGCAAGGTATCCCGGTGTCTCCCGAAACGAAAGGAATCCCGGTCGGTACGGCATCCGAACTTCAGTATGGGCGATCCAGCAGGCCGTGACCGCGTTTTGCATGCGGTCCCACAGGACCGCACCCGCCAGCATGACACGATCGTCCCGGACGAATGCACCATCCAGCCCGAGCACCCACCGCCACTCCGTCGGTCCGTCATCCACCCGAACCTGGCGGGCCAGCCGGTACTGGATTGCGCGGGCCTCAGCGAAGTCGCGTGGCTGAATCCACGCGTGCATTGCACGGTGTACGGCGGCCTGAAAATCGGTCATGTGCCGGGCTCCCACCGGTACAAATAGATAATGTTGTCGCCATGAATAATGCGGTGATACTCCCGCCAGCCAGGCGCACGGGGTTGAGGTGTTTTTTTAAACCGTTGAATGCCCAGACGTGTGTGCATAC
>CAZIRO010000179.1:0-5462 GCA_964541595.1 uncultured Acidobacteriota bacterium | reverse complement strand
CACCTGCGGAGACGTGGCGTCCGACGCCCCGGACGATGCCGGCGGTATATCCTCCGAACCGGGAGGTTCACCCTGATCGTTCGGTACGGACCGGTCATGGTCAGTCCGGCGCGGTTGCGGGACAACGGGCGAGGCGCGCGTTGTAATAGACCCGCCGGTGGACGGTACCGGACTTTTCCGGAAGAACGCCAGAACCCGTGCGGGATCATTCGTCCGTATCATCCACGCAGTGATACCGATGAACGTGAGCGCGGTAACGGCCCAGGCGACTTTACGCAGTCCGGGGAATACCCTTTGCAACGGCGACTGCACGGCGGCAAGCGGTACTGTGGCATTGTCGGATATCGATGCCGTGGCCTGTTCGCCGATCTGAAGCGCGTGGTGCAACGCGTCCAGCCATTCGCGCACCCGCTGAAACCGGTCCTCCGGACGCACGGCAAGTGCGCGCTCGACGACAGCGTGAATGGCAGGGGGTACCGATGGGTTGAACGTATGGATCGGCGGTAGGGGTTGCCCCTGCAATCGATCGATGGGATTGGGCGGCAGGCGGGCGGTCAGCATGTGATATAGCGTGGCGCCCAGCGCGTAAATGTCCGTAAACGGTCCGAAACGCGCCCGGGTCCGGTACTGTTCCAGAGGCGCGTACCCCGGCGTCAAAATGGCCGTCATTGTGTGACTGCGGTCAGTCAGGTATTCTCGTGCGGCACCGAAATCGAGTAACACCACCCGGCCATCCGCACAGAGCATGATGTTCGCCGGTTTTACATCGCGATGAAGTACATTCGCATTGTGCAGGGTGTCCAGTGCTGCTGAAACGTGTTCAATAATGGCAATGGCCTCTTTCAGGGGAAGCGGACCGCCGTGCATGCGCAGCCGTTCCGCCAGGGTTTGTCCGTCCAGATACTCCATGACCATGTATGCCGTGTTGTTCTCTTCAAATACGTCATAGACGTGCACGATCGACGGGTGTTGAAAACGGGCGAGTGTACGCGCCTCGCGCAGGAACATTGCACGCATATGGTGCCACTGATCGGCGGGAATGTGTTCCACGACCAGTGCAGTACCGTCACGACCGCTACCGGCGGGGAACAACTCCTTGATCGCGACGGCACGGTGGAGATGCATCGCGTGTGCGCGATACGTGATCCCGAATCCGCCGGCACCGAGCATCCGCTCAATACGGTATGCACCGTTCCGGAGGACCGTTCCAGGAGGCAGTCCTGTACTTCTCGATCCGACCGGTCCCGGCATACGTGTATGTCCTCGATCCGGTGATTATTGAATCCGGATATAGATCATAGTAAAATCGCTGCCATATGTGCAATGTTCGATTTCGGAATCGAGACGGGAAAACGAATGAAGGCGTGGGCATCGGGTGTCGGGTGGCAGGTCTCAGGTCCCAGGTGTCAGGTGTCGGGTGTCAGGTGTCGGGGTATTTTGGATGCCGGGTTATCGCGGGGTCCATGGGGACACGTCGTATTCCATTTTCTGTCCCGATTTCAGTCGATTTTGTCGAGGTTATTGCCATCGTGCACTATCCGCTGATACACGGGAGGGGAACCCCATGCGCAGGATCGTGATTTTCGCCGGTTGGATCGTATGGATGTGGGTCGGTACCGGCATGGCACAGGAAGCGATCACCCAGAGTGCCCTGGGGCTGGATCGGTTCCTGGAATTTGCCCTCGGCACTTCCAGTGTGTCCGGTACGGTGGCCAAAACAAGAAACGGCCGGATCGTACTTCGAGAACCCGTTCTGAATCAACGGCCACTGAGCGGACACGTTACCTACGGTCGGTGGCTGTACAACCTCGCGCCGGTCAATTTCGGATATGCGTTGCGTCTGGACGTGCACGGCCTGGCAACGACGGGAAGTCCGCAGATCACGTGGATCAATCCCGGATTCGAGTTTCGCGCCGGAATCCCGTTACGGTACGTTCGCGTTTACGGCACACTGGGGCTGGGCGGGACACTGCTTCTACATCAGACCACAGACGGCGTGACCAGCACGTATGTCACGTTCAACTGGCAGTATGCCTTTGGCGCGCAGTTGTTTCTCACCACAGCGCTGGGGGTATACGTTGAAAACGTGCATGCACGTCCGTTCGGCAGACTCGAACGCACCCGGGAACGGGAAAATGTCGTCTATACGATGCAGCGTTTACGTCTGTCTGCATGGCGGTTCGGTATCACCATTGCGTATTGACATGCGAGGAGGTCACAGATGCGGTTACGCGTGGTCATGCTATTCGGATTGGTGGTCGGATTGACCCATCCGTGGGCAGTCAGCGCGGCGGGGCAGCGTGATCGTGATACGATGCATATTCGTGGCATTTTCGGCCTGCCGGTCTGGTCCGGTATGGAAATCCGGGGCATCGTGTCCCCCCGGTTTATGGAGTTCCTGGAAATTCGCGGTATCTTCACCAAACGCAAACAGAGGACGAACCGGAGGTCTCTTTCCCACTCATCGACGGCGGACCGAACCCGCGTCGGCCCCGTTCTATCCGGGAGTCTGTTCCCCGGGGTCGCACTGCATGTCCGGCGTGCACGGTACGGGTCGTCCGGGCGTGATGCGCGCGCATCGCCGGTGGAACGGTAAATCCCGGTCGGCCGGTCCGATGCGCACGCTACGGCGTCCCGGCCGGGAGGGTCAACTGTACGGCCGCCCGGAGTGCCCGACGGATCCGCGCACGGGTTTCCAGCAGGTGTGCGCGGGTCAGCGTGTCCAGGTCCGTGTTCTGCAACACCCGATCGATCTGTTCCACGATGCGGGACAGTTCCAGCCGCGCCAGCGACCGTGCGTCTTCCGGAACGCGCACTGCGGGTTGTACCGTGGGCATGATACGCATACCGGAACCCGTGGAACGCGGGAACCATTCGAGCAGCAGCCGGATGAGTTGCCCCGTATAGGCACGTTGCAGGTTTCTGCGAATCGAACGGATCCGTACGGGACCCTCCCGGAGTTCCTGCCAGATGGCGCGTGTTAATGTCGTGAACAACTCGGCGACGGTGAAGGCATCCGCGGGGTCTGCAACACGGAGTTCATTGTCGATCATGCGCGTCAGACGTACGGGGTGTAGCAATTGTTCCAGGATGCTTGATTGCACGGACAGAACCGCCGTATGAATCTCGACCTCAACCGGCATGGTAAACCAGTTCACGCCCCAGTGCGCCCACCGGTTCGGTGCGAGTTTGTTGAGCATTTCCGGATCGAACCGGAATGCGTCCGGAGCAAACACGTATCGGACAATGATATCCAGGGCTTCGCGCTGTTTTTTTGCGGGCACCGGCGTGAACGGCAGGGGCGCGTTCGGGTCCCCCTTGTGTGCGCGGCTGAAGTAGAGTCCCCCGATGAACTTGATCAGTGGCAGCGTGGCGATATACCGCTCGAAAAACAGGCGGTTGAACGCGCCGCGCAGACGGACATAACTCTCCCCCTCGGCGATCACGCGCTGCTCGAGATGCGGCAGGATACGGTCGACGATCCGATGGCGGTCGCGCGCATAGCGCACGGGATCGTCTCCGAGATCCCATGCGTTGGTCAGCGGATCGACCGCGAATGGTCCCAGCCAGTTGTCCTCATCGGTTCCGTACACGTGTAAGGGATCGGTCGACTCCCGCGCGATCGCTTCCAGTACCGCGCGGCCCGAATCGCTCGTATCGTCCACCGGTGTGTATGCGTATCGGATGGCCCAGATGTCATATGGCCCGACGGATTTGTTCCAGTAGTGGCCCTGCCGCTTCGGATCGACCGCGATATTCACCGGATTGTAATCCATGACGGACAGAGCGACGCCGTACCGGGACGTATATGTCGGATCGTGCAGCCGCCCGTAGGGAATCCCGGCGGAACTCTTGAAATTATGGCGCAGACCGAGCGTATGGCCGACCTCGTGCATCACGAGATCGCGCAGGGCGTCGCCGAGGAATTCCTCCGGCATGGGCTGTCCGCCCCGGATGACGCCATTCGCCATCAGCGCCAGGTATTGCATCGCGAGTTGCTGGGCCATCCCGAATTCGTACCAGCACATGCGTTGTGCCAGATGGGGTTGTAGCCGCCGATAGAACGCGATCGCCTGTTCATACTTGCGAATCAGTTCATCCGGACCGGCGAGTTCCTGATAATCGAACATCCAGGCCCGTACGAATTCCGAAGATATGAGAATGTCCGCGTTCAGAATCTCACCGGTACGCGGGTCGACCTGGGAGGGTCCGATGGCAAACCCCATACGGTGCGCTGCGGACCAGCGAACCGTGGAGTAACGGATGTCTTCCGCGTTCCAGTTCGGGTCGTCCGGGGCTTCCTTGACCACGATCGCGTTTTTAAACCCGGCCGCTTCGAAGGCACGATTCCAGGCCAGAATCCCTTCGCGCACGTACTTTCGATACCGTTTCGGTACCGTCCGGTCGATATAAAACACAATCGGCTGCACGGGTTCCGAGAGCGGCTGATCGGGATCTTTCTTCTCCAGACGCCACCGCGTGACGTATCGGATGAATGATGTCTCTTCCTGATCACGGGAGAAGTCCTTGATCGCAACGAGGAAATGCCCCACACGGTCATCGGCAATGCGCGGGCGCATCGGCGGGTCCGGAAGGGCAAACAGCGAATAGTGAATCCCGATGGGAATGGCGCGAAAGTCCGAGAGTGTGTCCGGAAAGACGATCGGCATGGCGTCCGTCTGAAACGTCAACAGCACATCGATTTCCACGTTTTTGGGAAACCCCAGAATGCGGTCGAGGTAACTGCGTTTCTTATCCAGTTGCACGGGTTTCTGGCGATACAGGAACCGCAAACCGCTGCGGATCCCGGCATAGTCGGAAACGAAAAACGGTGTGACGTCAATGAGCATGTTGTGGGTTTGTTCATGGATGCTCTGAATGGGAAACGCAGCCACGATGGAGTGGCCGACGTTATCTGCAAGGGAAATCGCCATGGCCGAACCGGGTCGTGCGGTAAACCGCGGGTTTTTGTGCACGAGGTAAATGGTATTGCCAACACGTCGCCAGACCATGAGCCGCGTATCACTGAGAGGTAACCCGTCGATGAGTCCGAGATCACCGATCCCGCGACCGAAATGGAGTACCATACCGAACTCGCGCTCCAGCTGATCCTGCCGCAGTTCCAGATAGAGCGTGCGGTCCCGTTTCACATGAAACCGGAAGAATCCCTCCACCGGACGCGTGTCTTTCAGGACTTCCTGCCAGGGTTTGAAGGGACCTTTTTTCGGTTGTTTCGTGGCAGTCGGCGGTTTTTGGATTTGCTGTGCGGGGGGCACACCGTAGATCTGCACGCATCCGATGGAAATTCCCCCGACGAGGAGAAGAATCCAGACCCACTGTCGGCGATACATGGAACGCCTCCTGTTGGATAAAACTCGGTATGTAGAAGCAGGTGTCGGGTCTCAGGTGTCAGGTGTCGGGTGTCAGGTGTCGGGTCTCAGGTGTCGGGTGTGACCTGTTCC
>CAZIRO010000178.1:2310-5613 GCA_964541595.1 uncultured Acidobacteriota bacterium | reverse complement strand
CACTACCCACAACCGTCGACCATCATAGGCATTCGGGCGGAAAAGATCAAGGGCATCCGGCTAAGATCGGGACAGGCAATGGGACAGGGAAACCACCGGATCCACCGGTGTGCCGGTGGCCATCGGTCTCCAGTATCGGATGTCGGGTGGCAGGTCTCCGGGACGGGAAACGGAAGACAGGGGACGTTTCCACCGCAACCGTTCCTGACCGACGCGTCACCCGCAGTTCTTTTCAGCATCACCCCGGGGGGTCCCGTCATGCGCCATTCTCTGCAACCGGTCCATGATCGCCCGCCCCAGACCGACTTCGGGCACTGGTTCCGCGTAAATCACGTCCACTCCGGCCGCCTCCAGGCGATGCAAACAGTCAAACAACCGCGCCGCGGCCTCGCGCAGATTCCCCGTGGGCGACAGGACTTCAACAGCGTCGACATTCACGGGGGGCGGCGTTTGCCACGCGAGGTACCCGATATGCCGATCCGGCGGCTCCCGAATTGTCGTATACGTGCCGATACGGACGGGAACCCGGGGCGCATAATGGCGCGGCAATTGACCCGGTGACTGCGGACGCGCGGATCGTGTACGGATGTCGACCGGTCCAACCATGCGTTCGACATCCTCGATCGGCAAGGCTCCGGGGCGCAATACCGCAACACGGTCCCCTTCGATCAGAATGACGGTGGACTCCACACCGTACGGGCAGGGCCCCCCGTCCAGAATGAGGTCCACACGGTCTCCGAGCATGGCGACCACGTGTTCCGCGCGGGTTGGACTCAGGTAACCGAACGGATTCGCGCTCGGCGCGGCGATGGGTACGGACGCCGCCCGAATGAGTGCCAGGGCCACCGGATGTCCCGGCATACGTACGGCCACGGTCGGTAATCCCGCTGTGACGATGTCCGGAACGTGTGCGCGTTTCGGCAGTACCAGCGTGAGCGGACCCGGCCAGAATGCCTGGATGAGTTGACGGGCGATGGCCGGTATGAACTGCCAGAGCGATTCCGCCATGCCGACGTCCGCAACGTGGACGATCAGGGGATCAAACCGGGGACGCTGTTTGACCTCGAAAATGCGGGCGACGGCCATCGGATCCAGCGCATGCGCACCCAGACCGTATACCGTCTCCGTGGGAAACGCCACAAGTCCACCGGACGCAATAATCCTGCCCGCTTCGGCGATCGCCTCCGGCGTTGCGGGTCGAACCTGTGGTGCCATGGCAGGTATGCCCCCTTCGCATGAACGGATGGCTATGTTTCACGCCCGGACGCATTCGGTCGCGAATTGTGCCAGCACGCGACGGGTCTTGTCCAGGAACGCCGCATAACTATAGTGTTGCGCAAAATACCGGAATGCCCGTTCCGCCCGCATCCGAAGGTCGTCCGGATGGGTCATGGCGTAAATCACCCCCTCAACGAACGCCTCCACGGTCGGCTCGACCAGGATGGCGATACGGTCGTTCAATACCTGCAGATGCGTCGGATGGCGTGTGGCAAGTATGGGCGTCCCGGATGCGAGATAACTGTATATCTTGAGCGGAGTATTCGTTCCGGAAATCCGGGGAGACACAAGCAAATGGACGGCCTTCTGGAGGACCGCGGCGCGTTCCGGCGGCATACGGTCGAACAGATGAACACGGTCCGGATGTGGCAGGCGGCGAATGCGGTCGTCCCATCCGGGACGTTCCTGCGGCGTGACACCGGCAAGGATCCACCGTAGACGCATGCCGTCCGAACGGGATTGCACAACCGCAATGGTCTCCATCAGAAGATCGATCCCCTGATAGGGTTCAAACGTGCCAACATATCCGATCAGAAAATCCCCGGAAGGGTTGATGCGTCTTCGCAGGGCCTGCACCTCCACGTCCTGCACACGGAGTACAAACTCTGCAATGCCGACATTCTCAATGACCGTGCAGGGGCGATCCGGGACGATCCGGCGCACGGCGTTTGCAAGCTCCGGACAGATCGCAATAATGGCGTCGCTCCGCTGCATCGCCCAGCGCTCCAGACGCCGCCAAACCGTTTCCGCCCAGCGGGCAAGCGGCACCCGAAAGTTCCGCATCTGCTGGCTGAGTAGAGAGTGCATATCGTACAGGTGCGGGATCCCACGTCGCCGGGACCAGTACGCGCCGATCAGCGCGGCCTCCTCATGCGTGTGGATCAGTTCATAGCGATGACGACGCAACAGGCGGAACACCGTCCACACCAGACCGACGTCCAGTACGATCTTCTGTACCGAAGGTCCGATCGGGACATCACGAATGCCCGGAGGACGCGGTGATCGGATGATACGCACATTCGGCAGCACAACGTCCTGACCGAACGGATACGTGACCAGATCAATCTGATGTCCAAGTTCACTCATCGCCTTCAGGCGATGGTATACGGAAAACGGCGTGCCCCGGGGCCGAAAAAACGGTTCCGGTGCGATCATCAGAATACGCATACGATCCCCTGCCGGATCACCGTCGTCGGTGTTGCGTGGATTTCCGGCGCCACGGCAGTTCAATCACCAAAAGTGATGTCGTCACACCGCCGCGTGACTTCTCCAAGGTACAGCCAGGAAATCTGCCGGAGCGAAGCGGCCTGATCGAAATCCGTCAGTGTGGAAATTCCGTCCGCCGGAACGACGATATGGTACCAGCGCAGACCGGCCGATGCCGCCGTATGCAACACGCACACGTTGGACATCGTGCCCACAATCACCAGGTGTTTGATCCCGTATGTATGGGCCAGGAAATGTTCCAACCAGGTGCCGTAAAACCCGTCATACCGGTTCTTCTGCACCACGAGGTCGTCTTCGCGGGGCTGCAGTTCATCGATGATCTGCCATCCCCAGGTGCCGTACCGGCAATGTTCGCCCCAGATCTGCCATTCCGGATCGCCCTCAAAATGGGTGTCCTGTGTGTAGATCACGCGAACCCCCGCCTGACGTGCCCGCTCGAGCAATCTGCGGATTTGCGGGACCGTCTCGATCGCCGCAGGTACCCGGAGTTTGCCACCCTCTTTGACGAAATCGTTCTGCATATCGACGATGATCAGCGCACTGTCCGCCCGTGGAACGACGACATGGTCTTTGAATGGAATGTCGGGAACGGCCACGCTACCCTCAGGGACAAATCGCATGATCTCCCTCCGACAGGGCAAAACCTTTTCCTCCGTTTCTACGGATTCAGGGGCGCATTTCCGAAGTGACAAGGGGAAAAGTGACGAAAGGATCGATACACGGCGCCACTTTTCCTCCCGTCACTCCTTTCTTCCTGTCACTCCTTAGTATAGTGGAGTCACCGGATGCGGACTACCC
>CAZIRO010000178.1:0-2300 GCA_964541595.1 uncultured Acidobacteriota bacterium | reverse complement strand
AGGTCGTCCGGCGATACGCGCTCCGCCAGAAAGGCCTTGAAGTTCAAACGACGCCAGTCGATCTGCACGATCCGAACGGCGACCCGTGCACCGAGATCGAGTTGTTTCGACGCCGGCAACACGCCCTCCAAGAGGAAATCGTCCAGTTCGATGATATACAGGGGACCCGGTTTGCGGTCCACAACGGTAGCCCGATACACCCGCTCAGACGGCTGCATCGATAGGTAGCGCAGAATCCAGTACCGTTTGCGTCGGTTTTCCAACTCCTTCAGCCGTAGCGTCTGATCCTCAATGGTCGTCATCAAACGCAGGAAGTCGTCTCGCGAGTAAAGTGTTCGTTCCTGCGCCAGATAGGTCATCATCTGACGTTGAATGACGAGATCGCCGTACCGTCGAATGGGCGAAGTTACCTGGACATACGCGTCCAGACCGAGGGCCCAGTGTTTCCGGGGAGAAGGCCACAATACGGAACGACGGAACCGGCGAATGACCTGCCGAAACAGCGCCGGTCGGTATGTCTCCGTTTGGTACAGGTCCTCCGGTAGAGGGTCGTCCGGCGGGTCCTGCGCCCGATAAATGACCGGGATGCCCCGTTCCGCTGCCCACTGCGCCAGCCGGTGGTTGTAAACGATCATCCACTCCCGAACAAGCACGAAAGCGGGGGACTCCATGTCGATCTGCGTCACCTGGATGCGGGGCCGGTGTGCGTCCGGGTCGATGACCCGAACCTTGACCTCTGGACGTACAAGCATGACGGCGCCGGCATCCCGACGAAAACGCTGAAACCTGCGTGCGTATGAGTGCAGGACCTGCAACGGTCGGTAAAGTGCGTGTTCCGGGTTCTGCAGGATCGCGTCGACCGTCGCATACGTCAACCGGTGCGTGACCCGGATCGTCCGCGGTTCCACCCGCCACTCCCGGACCGTTCCGTCCGCATCCATGACGAGGATCAGCGACAGCACCGGACGCGGATGATCGGGAACCAGACTCGCCCGTTCGGTGGATACCGGCGGCGGCAACATGTAAAGCACCCGTTCGGGCAAATACAGCGTCGCAAGCCGCCGTTCTGCAACCCGATCCAGCGGTGCGTCCTTCCGAACGAAATAACTCGCATCGGCAATGTGCACACCGATTTCTACTGATCCATCCGCGAGAAACCAAACACTCAGGGCATCGTCAATCTCACGCGTTTCTTCATCATCGATCGTTAACGTCCAGCCCTCGATCGGGGGACCGTGCGGTGTGTCCCCCGGTGTGAATTCCGGAACGGCCGCCGCAGCCGTAAGTTCCTCGGGTGTGAAATCAGGTTCGATACCGTAGACGAGCAACGTGCCTTCCAGATCGTTGCGCACCAGTCCCAGACGCTGCAACGTGTCCACGAGTACGGTGGGATCCTCGCGTAATTCCGGAACGCTGTGCAATGCATGCTCCAGATCCGTGCGCGTTCGTTCATCGAGTCTGCGACAGAAGTAATCCATGACACGCGATGCCAGCCGTCGGTCGGCCTCGTCCGGCGTGAAATCCGGATGCTGTACCCATCGGCGCAGGCGTTCGGTCCACACCCGGATACGTTCCTGCCGCTCGGCTTCGCTACGACGCTGTGCCATGATCGCCTGCACCTCGACGTCCGATCGGGGGACATATGTCTCACCGCGCCTGCGAAAGTATACGGTTTCAGCGTCCAGGCGCAGCCAGAGTGCAAGGACTTCCTCGGGCCCCACACTGTCGCCGAAGTACAACCGGGCGAGCGATTCCAGTCGCCATGCGCAGGTTTCTTCCGTGCGGACCATTTCCCAAAGTAGCGGCAGATCGATCTCCTCACTCAGACGTTGAATGCGCTGACGCACTGTCCGGATCGGGGTTCCGTCCGGAACGTGCAATTGAAACCGCACCCGCCGAATGGTGATCAGCATCTGGCGCTGGTGCTCGTCTTCAATCCGGATTTTCTGCTTCTGCACATCCAGCACACGCGCCCAGAGCAAGCGTCCCCGATCTTCCAGAAGCACAATCTTCATCGTTTTGCCCAAACAGGATGGGCGTGCCGCCCGATCCGGATGTGGGATCACTCGTTTTCCCAACAATGTACACCGTTGACCCACAGGAGCAAAATCGTATGCGGCAGGGATTGGGACAGGCCATGGGACATGCGCACCACCGGATCCACCGGTGGGCCGGTGGCCACCGGTCTCCGGTCCCGGGGGTCAGGTATTTAGGTGGCAGGTGGCAGGTCTCAGGTCCCAGGTGGCAGGTGGCGGGTATTCCGGTGGCAGGTATTTGCGACGGGAGACGGAAGACAGGGG
>CAZIRO010000177.1:0-5619 GCA_964541595.1 uncultured Acidobacteriota bacterium | reverse complement strand
GGGGATAGCGCATGACCGCATGCGGACCCACGGTGTCCCATGGCCTGGCCCGATTTCAGGTACGGTCGTGGAGATCGTGCGGTACTGTGGTACAATACGTGATCACCCGTGCCGGACTGGAGTCCCATGGTGGCAGCACCGATATATATCGCCGGGATCGACACGCATAAACGGACGATTGCCGTTGCGGTCGTATCGCCGCAACGCGTTGTGCGGGTATTCCAGATCCGGACCGAACCGCTGCACACGCTGTACCGCCGTCTCGTGCACCTGGGCACACGTATCCGGTATGCGGGTATCGAATGGCCGTACCTGGGAAAAAGCCCGCAGAGTTTCGCCGCTGTTCTGGAAACGGCGGCCACGGTGCGCACAATCCTGCGCCTTCAGGGCGTCCCGACCATCCGTGTGCGCGGAAGCGAGTGGATGCGCATTCTGCACCCGACCCGACGCACGCGGCCGTATCTGAAAACGGCCGCGCGTCAACTCGCCCGGCGTGTGACCGGTCGCGTGCTCACCAGTGACGCCAGTGATGCCGTCTGTATCGGACTCTGGCTACTGGACCGGCTGGTCGTTCAGGGGCGCATCGACCCACCCGTACCTTTACTCCAGCGCGCGGGACTGCGAGCGGATTAGCGGCAGGCAGCGAACCGCGGATACCGCTGCCCGCCGGTATGCCGGAGTACCGGACACGTCACGGCGCCACCTGCATTCCCAGATAGATGCCCCGCTTCAATCCCGTGTACCCGAAGACCTCTTCATAGCGGGTATTCCACACGTTGTCCACACGGGCAAACACCGCCCACCGATCCGTGAACTGCCAGCGTGCACGGACGTCCATACGCACGTAAGCGTCCATGGCCACACGCCTTGCCGGAAAGCGGCTGAAGTCCAGATCCCACCGACGTCCCTGATAGAGAACGTCCGCCCATACAGACCACCGCGTCCCCTGATAGCCGATCGTCCACGTCGCCCGATGTTTCGGACGTCGCAGTAAAGGCTGTCCTACGGCAATCTCCGGGGTCGGGACTGCGTCCCCCGTATCGGTCACCTCGGTCAGCGTCAATGTATACGACAACCGGGAAACCCATCCGTGCCAGCGGTATTCCATTCCGACTTCGATACCCCGTGCACGCGCCGCCTGTACGTTCGCATAGTCCGGCACTGTGGGATCCGGCCGATTGATAAACTGAATCAGGTCCTGTAACCGGTTGTCAAAATACGTCAACCGGAACACCGGCCAGGAAAACTTTCCCCAGTATTCCAGACCGACGTCCCAGCCGATGTTTCGTTCGGGTTTCAGATTGGGGTTCCCCGTGATGAATCCCCCGAGACCGTATACCTGGAAGAACGCCGGGGCCCGATAGCCGATACCGACGGCAGCGTGCCACTTCATACCGGGCGTGAGCCAGTAGGATACACTCAACTCCGGTGCGACAATGTCCGCGTAATCCGAGTGGCGTTCGTAGCGCACACCGGCGGTTGCACCCCATCGCTTGTCTGCGGACTCATAATCCTCACGGATGTACAGTGCGGTACTGATCCGGCTGTGGGATACAAACATCGGCGCAAAGAGGTTCCGGTCTTTCCCCCACTCCCGGGTCCAGGTCGCCCCCACGGTAAGCCGATGGCCCGCCCATCGCACTGTGGTCGAGGCATTCATCCGCAATCGGGTGCCGATCTGATCACTCCAGAACGGCCCAAAGGGGTCCACTTCAGGTCCGTCCGCAGGGTCTTCATAATGACTGCTGTTTCGATAAAACCCAACATCCAGACGGGTCTCCCAGTGGGGTGACCACGCGGCGGTCCACGCGGCGCTCAGGATGTGTTCGCGAATGCGTTGAAACTGGTTCGGATCGAGCACGTCGAACCGGTCGCCCGCACCGGACGTCGGGAAGTGGACGTCATAGTCGCCCATCCGGTAGCGCACCGCCCAATGGTGGCCGTTCGCGTGATCGCCGCCGATCTGCACGGATGCGGTCCAGCGGCGATAGGCGTCGTTGATGGGCAACTGCCGATCGCTGACCAGGCGACCGACGCTCATGCTGTAAAACATCCCATTCGCGAACCCCCCGGCCGCTTCCACCACGCCGTGCCAGGTGGCGAAACTTCCACCGAGTGCTGTGACGCGTACATCCAGGGGTGTGTCCGTTCGCTTGCGAGTGACAATGCGGACCACGGCGGCGGCCGCTTCGGAACCGTATACCGTGCTGCCGGGTCCCTTGAGAATCTCCACCCGTGCGACATTTTCCAGAGGGAGATGCGCGAAATCATAGAACCCTCCGATCTGGTTCACCGGCACATTGTCCACAAGTACAAGCACGTGATTGGAATTCGCACCGCGCACGAATAGGGACGTCAGCGCGCCGGGCAGCACACCCGTGGAAACGACATTGAGTTCAGCCACATACCGCAACACGTCCGCGACCGTGTGAATACCCGCCTGCTGCGCCTGCCGAACGTCCACGACGATCACGTCCCGGCCACTGGTCCGCACGTCGTCCGGCATGTCCTCCGCCACGACCACGATGGTCACATGGGGTACCGGCAATGGATAGGTCGTCGCGGGTTTAGACGGCGTCTGGGCAACAGCGGACGCCGCCCCGAGTATCCATCCCATACACGCGATGAGCCAGATTCGCATGGTCGACCTCCCCGTGTTCGAGTTTTGTGCAATGTGAGACGGTCGGTGCACGCAAATTGCGGTATCGAACACGCCAGCCGAGGAGGCCGATCTTCCCGCAGTTGTCCGTATATACCCGCAATGGGAGGTTGCACAGCCCGACACACGGGGCCGTGTACGGACAACCTGCGGAGGAGGGCGAGAGTGAAGGTGGAACACAACCCAGCGCACCTTCACGGCCTCACCGCTTCTCTCCGCGGAGAAGACCGGTGAGCAGGATCCGGCAGGTCTTCCGGCTTCCGGATCGTCCTACTCGCGCCACCTTCCCATGCAGGTCTTTTTCGGACCCGCACAGTGGTATCCCGGCGCTTTCGTCCCCGGTCACGGCGGCGGGACCGCAGGGGATTTGCACCCCTTTCCCTTTTCACCCCCGAACGGGGGACCGGATCCCGGCTGGCCAGGGAAATGTACCGTTCAACAGTGACGGGAAGCGACGCACCCGTTCTCTGTGCTACGCTGTTACTTCGACTCCAGCACTGTGACCCTCATCACTTCCCGTCACCGTTGCGCCTGCTTTCTTCTCCTAAAACGGCCAGACATCGTCGTCAATAATGACTACCCGCCGGCGTACGGGTCGCGCAAACCGATGCGCAAGCAGCACACCGCCTACAAAGCCTCCGATATGTGCCCACCAGGCCACGCCCCCGGCACCGGCCGCGCCAGCAAGTAAAGAAAACGTGCCCTGGAAGAACTGTAAAATAAACCAGAAGACGAGATAGATCAATGCGGGGACTTCGACCAGTTCATAAAAGAAGAAAACGGGGACCAGTGCCAGAATCCGGGCGTGCGGGAAAAACCGCAGGTACGCCCCCAGGACGCCGGATATCGCACCGCTGGCTCCGATGTTGGGGATGAGACTGTGCATCGACAGCACACCCTGCGCCATTGCCGCGATCCAGCCGGTGAGCAAATAAAACCCGAGATAACGGAGATGCCCCATCCGGTCTTCCACGTTGTCGCCAAAGATGTACAGGTAGAGCATGTTGCCCAGGAAGTGCAGCCATCCACCGTGTAAAAACATGCTCGTCAATACGGTAAGACACTCGCCGAGAAACGGCCCAATGCCCAGCTGGGGAATACCGAACAATGCGGCAAAAAACCTTCCGGGCACGAATCCGTACGCCTGAATGAAGTACTCCAGATGCGGTCCCAGCATGAGTTCGTAAATAAAAAATACCGCATTGATCCCGATCAACGTGTAGTTCACGATCGGGCGTGTGCGTGACGGATTGACATCGCGTAGCGGAATCATTGCTCGCTCTGTTCAAACTCGATCCAGTCGTGAAACGTTGGCCAGACACATGGCGCGCTCATAGCCTTCCGCACAGATACAGGCAATGACGTCCAGACTACGGCGGATCATGTCCTCCACGATCGGCTGTTCCACACTCGAAAAGGGCGCAAGTACGAATGCCGCAAGATCGTCCGGTCGGGGTTCCACCCCGATCCCCAGACGCAGCCGGGGGATGTCTGCCGTCCCGAGTGCAGCGAGCACCGATGCCATACCCCGGTGTCCCCCTGCGCTTCCGGTAACGCGCAATCGCAACCGACCCAGCGGGAGATCGACGTCATCGTATACAACGAGCACCCGGGACAACGGCCACTGATACCGCTGAACGGCCACACGTACACCCGCACCACTGAGATTCATATACGTCAGCGGACGCACGAGGTACATCTCCCAATCCCGCCATTCCACCCGGCGAACCTGTACAACCCCATCCAGTGTACGCTTTTTCACACGCTGCGCCTCACGGGTCATCGCGTCCACGACCATGAACCCCAGATTGTGACGCGTGCGTGCGTATGCACGTCCTGGATTGCCCAAACCGATGACCGCCTGTAAAAACGGTGATACGTGCGCCACGGCTCAGGATTCCCCTTCCTCCTCTGCCTCGACTTTGCCCTTCCGGATCACCTCCGGTTCCGGTGTCTCCACGAGTGCCGGGACTTCTTCCTCTTCCTGATACTCCTCCGGTTCGGCAATGGTCACGACGACCTCGTCGGGATCTTCAACGGCACGTACACCCTCCGGCAGCGACAGATCCTTGACCTGAATGAAGTCCCCGATCCCCAGATGCGAAATATCGACCGGAATGAATTCCGGAATGTCTTTGGGAAGGCACTCCACGGCGATCTCGCGAATCAGAAACTCCAGAATGCCCCCAGCCTTCACACCCGGTGCCTCGCCGACAATACGCAACGGCACCCGTAACGTCAGCATGACGCCGGTTTTGATCGCATAGAAATCCACATGAATGATCCGGTCATAGACGGGTTCCAGTTGATAGTCCTTGAGCAGGCACAAAAACTTCTGACCGTTTCCGGCGTCCAGTTCCAGGAGGGTGTTTTCCGCCGCTCCGCGTTCGAGCAGGGACACCACATACCGGGGATCCAGGGCGATCGGTACCGGGGACTGTCCCGGACCATAGACGATCCCCGGAATCTTTCCCTGACGGCGCAGTTTGCGGGCCACACCTTTGCCCACACGATCGCGAATTTCAATGGGAATACGCATCAATTCCGCCATGTACGCCCCCCTGCGAATGACGAATCACCGCATTCGACCAGCGGCGCGGAGAGCAAATGCGCCCTCTGCACTGCCGGTGCTCCAAAATTATAGTGCCCCATTATCGGAAAGGCCACTCTTCCGTCTCTGAAATCGGGACAGGTCATGGGACACCGTGGGTCCCCATGCGGTCATGCGCTATCCCCCGCCCGTGCGATGCCCCGTCCCCTGTCTTCCGTCTCCCGTCGCAAATACCTGCCACCCGCCACCTGCCACCTGGGACCTGAGACCTGAGACCTGAGACCTGAGACCTAAATACCCGCCACCCGGGACCCGAGACCGGTGGCCACCGGCACACCGGTGGTTCCGGTGGTGCGCATGTCCCATGGCCTGTCCCGATTTCAGTTCCGTCTCCTGTCCCTGAAACCCA
>CAZIRO010000176.1:0-5630 GCA_964541595.1 uncultured Acidobacteriota bacterium | reverse complement strand
CTGCTCCCATTGCCTGTCCCGATCTCAGTTTCTTCCCCTGCTTGCAAAACGCGATGGTCGTGGTAACATCGTGTGCGAAAATCGCCGAACCCGAGGCAAACGATGGCGCGACCCTGGGTGCGTATTTCCGATCTGGCACGGTATACGGACACGGCCGTGCAGTTGCGCGGTTGGCTGTATAACGCACGTTCGAAAGGCAAAATCCTGTTTCTCATTGTGCGGGACGGCAGCGGATTCTGTCAATGCGTGGTCATCCGGGGAGAGGTCCCGGACGAGATGTTTGATCTCGCCGAATCGCTGGGCCAGGAGAGTTCCCTGATCGTGGAAGGTCGCGTACGTGCAGACCGACGCGCACCGGGTGGGTATGAACTGCACGTCGACCATCTTGAAGTCGTACAGAACGCGACCGGTTATCCGATTACACCGAAAGAACACGGCATCGATTTTCTCCTGGACCATCGGCATCTCTGGTTGCGGTCTCGCCGGCCGTTTGCGACGTTACGTATCCGCCATCACATTATCCGCGCCATACGGGACTTTTTCGACAGTCGGGGGTTCATCTGTCTGGATGCGCCCATTCTCACGCCGGCGGCCGTGGAGGGAACGACCACGTTGTTCGAAGTGCGCTATTTTGATGACGTCGCTTATCTCTCCCAGAGCGGTCAACTGTACGCGGAAGCGGGGGCACTGGCGTTCGGCAGAGTATACACGTTCGGTCCCACGTTCCGTGCGGAACGCAGCAAAACCCGTCGGCATCTGACCGAGTTCTGGATGATCGAACCGGAAGTCGCATTCATCACGTTCGACGAATTGATGGAACTTGCGGAAGACCTGATCTGTGCCATTGTCGAACGGGTGCTCGAATGCTGCCGACGGGAACTGGACATTCTGGAACGTGATCCCGCCCCGCTGGAAAGGATCGCGAAACCGTTCCCCCGAATGACCTACGATGAAGCCGTTGCATGGCTGCGGGCACGGGGATTCGACATCGCGGACAATGACGATTTCGGCGCGCCGCACGAGACCGCATTGTCCGAAGCCCACGATCGGCCACTCATCATTCATCGCTACCCGAAAGTGATCAAAGCGTTCTATATGGAACCCGATCCGGAGCGACCGGACCGCGTACTGGCGATGGACGTACTCGCTCCGGAAGGGATCGGTGAGATCATCGGGGGTAGCATGCGTATCTGGGACCTCGATCTGCTGCGTCAGCGGTTGCGGGAACACGGCCTGCCGGAGTCTGTATACGCATGGTATCTCGACCTGCGCCGGTACGGTACCGTACCGCACGGGGGATTCGGTCTTGGTCTGGAACGCACGGTGCAGTGGATCTGCGGACTCCACCACGTCCGGGAAGCCATTCCCTTCCCCCGGACGCTGTATCGCATGTACCCGTGAGCGTCTGTTGCGAATCGCGTCGGCCCGCGCCTCCCTCAGATGGACCGCCTGGAAAACGATGGTGGTTTCGGTAACCGCTGCAGAAACGCAGCGAGACCGGTACGATAGGCCGATTCGGATACCCAGACGGCCGTGTTGTGTCCACCGCGGAGGCGAAGCAGTTGTTTCGGTTCCGGAGCAACGCGCCACAACGTTTCCGCATGTCGAAACGGTACGATCTCGTCGTCCACACTGTGGATGATCAGCACCGGACAGCGAACCTGCTGAAGATAGGTGACCGTCGGAAAGCGGAACCGTACAAGCCATCGTGCCGGCAACCAGGGGTATAACTGTTGCGCAAGTGCGGGCAATGAAGTAAACGCGGAATCCAGGATCAGCGCGCGCGGCCGGACCCGCGCGGCCAGATAGGCGGCCACCGCACCTCCGAGCGATCGTCCGAGAATGACGATCGACGTATCCGGAATGGCCCGTTCCCGCGTGAGATACCGCCACGCGGTCTCTGCATCCCGGTACAGACCCGCTTCGTCCGGACGACCGGTGCTTTTGCCGTAACCGCGATAGTCCAGGATCAGGACATTCCAGCCGAGATCGTGCCAGATCGTCAGGTACTCCACCCGATCCGCCACGTTTCCCGCGTTTCCGTGAAAGAAGAGTACCGTACCCTGCGGATCTGTCGTCGGTACCCACCATCCGTGCAGGGTCACGCCGTCCGGTGTGGACAGGATGACATCCGTATACGCCAGTCCGATATCCGCCGGAGTCGCACGCAGGGAATGTGTGGGAAAGAAGATCAGCGACGCCTGGATGAAATACACGATCAGAACGAACGCGCCGTATGCGAGCAGGCCGTATACCAGCCAGCGGAGTACCGTATCCATTGTGCGCAACCGTGATCCGGCGGTTCGGAATTTGACCATTCAGTCATGCACGGCCACCCAGTGTGCATGCAGGCGGGCGGCGATATGATCAACGTTGACCAGATAAATGGCACACGTATCGGAAAACGCGACGCCCACGAGCCAGGGCTGGCGATCGATCTGCCAGCCGTGCGGTAGCGGGTACACGGCAGACTCGTTCAGGGTCATTACGCCCTCCCCCTGATCGACCGGCCAGGCGATGGGCAACACGTCGGTGGCCAGGAGGAGAATGATATCCGACTGCACGGGATAGGGCCACACGGGGGCAACGTGATACCAGAGGATACCGTCCCAGAAGTATCCCTGCGGTCGTTCATCCACCTGATCCCGCGCAACGAATCCGCGCACGGCGGACAGGGGAAACGCACACCGAAACCCGGCGATCGTACATACGACCACATTCATAGGAGTTCCATCCACAGCCGATGGTAGGAGACTTCTCCCGTGATCAGACCTTCCAGCAGGCGTACGTACCGCGGATAGCGCAGTGCACGCAACATCGTGCGCAGCACCGTGGGACGGAAAAACCACCGGCGCCACCGCATTGCACTGCGCCATTCCGGACCGCGCGTTTGATGCAACCATGTGGTCCACGCATCGGGATACCGGTCCTGACAGAGGCTCATGGCCAGCCGGTATCCACTTTCCACCGCATGGACAATCCCCTCACGCGTGATCGGGTCGACAAACCCGCTGGCATCTCCGATACGCGCCCAGTGTTCACCCATGAGCGGGGGCCAGCCACGGGGACCTTTTGGGGAGGGGATCAGGTACCCGTACCGCTGCACCGCACGCGCGGGGTCCCAGTTCAGCGACCGGCACCACGCATTCAACCGCGCCGTGATGGAAGACCCGCACTGTCCCACGACGTCACAGATCCCCACCGACGTCGCATCGGCACGCGGAAACACCCATGCGTACCCGTCCATACGGGACCAGAACTCCACGACAACGCGGTCCGCGCTCCCCGGAATGAGATACCCCACCGTTCGCGTCCAGTGGCACGCATCGGTGAAGTGTCCGAACCGCCGGCGACTGATCCCGTATACGCCATCGGCAAAAACGAGAAACCGCGCACGTGTCCAGACCGCATCGTCCAGACACACCCGCCAGGATGTTCCGTCATGCGCAAAGTCGGTAACCGTCCGGGAACGAAAGACACCTCCGGCACGCCGATACGCTTCCAGCAGCCGGGCACCGAGTTCCTTGCGGGAAACGATCGCCAGCGGACGACGCAGATGAACGGTTCGGACCGGTGCACCGTCCATGCGGAACTCCAGCGTGTCGATCCACCGGATCGTCGTGAACCGCGCCGGAGATACCGGCAGGAAATCCCATACCCGCGGAGTCAACCCGCCGCCACAGGGTTTTTCAAACGGTATCCGCGGGTCACACAACAGGACCCGCCGTCCATGCTGGACAAGATAATAACCGGCCGTTAAACCGGCGGGGCCTCCACCGACAATGATCACGTCCCAGATCGCTGGTGTCATTTCGATGCTCACCAGTCCGGTAACGGTTTCGCAAGGTGCTGACTGTGCACCAGCCAGTATCCCGGCATGCCGATATCCGGAATCGATCGCGTGAAGTGTACGGCAACGTACCCCGCGGCAAATGCCCGCGTCATGACGGTGCGCAACGCCTGTTGCCACCGCGCCCGATACGTCTTCTGCGCTCTGCGGGTCCTGGGATACATCGCCTGATCGGGCACCGGCACCCAGAACATCGGTGGCCACCCGGTATCCGGAATCGGACCGGGTTGCGGCGGGCGGTTGCGCCGCAGGATGGGACGCGGAATGATGGCATCGGCAGTCTCCCGGGGATCGTCCGGCCAGAGTTGCTGCGGCTGGATATGTACCCACCACTCGGCCACCAACCGGTCGGTGGGCAACCCCCAGTGGAGTGTACTGCTCGTCTGCCCGTAAATGTTGGGTTTGTACAACCGCCCGATCACGCCCAGTTTACAGAAATTAAAATACGCGTTGCGGGTCTCCAGCGGATCGAAAGTCCATGCAACGAGATCGTATCCTCGACTCTGCGCAAACGCACGCTGGCGGAATTTCAATTCGGCACCGATTCCCCGACCCTGGTATTCCGGATCAACGGCGAGCATGTGGGACCAGTGCAACCAGCGTTGAAAACCCCGAACCGGAAAACTGTATACGAACCCCACCAGCCGATTGCCCGCAAACGCACCGTGCAGAAATCCTCCGTACTGCGCGGTGACCACCAGGATCGGCAGCGGGACCACGTCGACCGGATCAAACTGCCAGACACGCATCTGGAGATCTATACAGGCGAGCATGTCTTCGATCGTGTGCAAATCCCGGTATGTCACCATCCTGGTGCCTCTCAACTGGGGATCCACCGATCAACGCAGACACATCACCGTAGAACTTCCCGTGGGATTTTGTGGGGGCACGCTGCACCATCCAGAACCCGATTGTATGTCACCCATGCGCACTTGTCCAGACACGGGGGACATAACCCGGGATCGGGACAGGGAATGCACCGGATACGCGAATGAACCGGTCGACACCGGGTGTGGGATCCCGGGTGTCAGGTCCCGGGTCTCAGGTCTCCGGTGTCGGGTCTCAGGTCCCGGGTGTCGGGTGTCCGCGCATCCCGGTTGACGGGTTATTGCGGAGTCCATCAGAACACGCCGTGTCCCATTGCCTGTCCCGACCTCAGACGTGGGAGAATCACCGTCCCACACGGCCCCTTTCCTGACACGCTTGCCGGTATTGCTTTTCTTTCCGATATTCAAGCAATTTATTTGTTAAATATATTACACGACTGAATGCTGTTTTCCTTATGGGATGGGCATCTGACATATACCCCCGTGGGGTTTATACCGATTTTCGCAAAATGTGCCTTTCGTTTTCCCGCCATGGAAGCGATACGCTGAGAGGTGGTACAAAAAATTGATAACCCCCCGACTTTCCGGGGTCTCGTCCCAAAAAGAGATCCGCCGTACATGCGGATTTTCGAACGGGATGGTCGGAAAACGGGCAAAAAATACCCCATGGGGGTATCAAAAGGGGGATACTCGTCCCAACTCGCGCTTGCATTCTCGCATGAGATCGGTTATTCTAAAGGTACCGTTGGAAAACTCGACCCGGCAGAAAGGGGATTGAAACCGCGCGACACATAGTCGCGCACTGGAATTGGTAAAAATACCACCGTTGGAAAACTCGACCCGGCAGAAAGGGGATTGAAACCTCATCGTGGGCGATCCCGCTGCGCATCTGTTTCCAAAATACAGGGATGCACAGTGAGATGCAGGGGTGGGGTCCGGGCACGGCCGTGCCC
>CAZIRO010000175.1:0-5653 GCA_964541595.1 uncultured Acidobacteriota bacterium | reverse complement strand
CGTGGGTCCCCATGCGGTCATGCGCTATCCCCACCCCATGGGATGCCCCGTCCCCTGTCTTCCGTCTCCCGTCCCGGACACCCGGGACCGGAGACCGGTGGCCACCGGCACACCGGTGGATCCGGTGATGCGCATGTCCCATGGCCTGTCCCGATCCCAATCAGATTGCAGCATTTTCGAACCGCAAACTACTGGAGCAACGTATCCGCGAGTTCGTCGATGAGACGATGAAAACGTTCGTGGACGCCCTCGCCGACGACCTCGCGTTCGTGACGATCATACGCGCGGGCGAGTTCGCGATCTTCCTCGGCAGTCAGCATCTCCGCCGCCATTCGGAAGAGGACGTGGTCCTCCCGTTCGATATGCGAGCGGAGCAGTTCGATAAACTCGCGGGCTGCACGTACAAACCGTTGCCGGGCCTGCGGAGCGTTCCAGACGTCGAGTGCCACCTGCATCTGGCGGCGGATAGCGCGGCCGCGTACGTGCTCGCAAAGCATGACGCCAATGGGTCCACCCATGCAGGGTAATCCACCCTCGTCCAGTTGAGGAAACAGTGCACTCTCTTCTTTTGCGTGGTGGCAGCGGTCAGCGAATACGTGAAAGAATTCGAGCAATGCCGCAATGCGATCACGGGGCACTTCCTGATCCCGCTCGATACGGGTGACGATGGCTTCCAGGATATCCAGCGCCCGACGGATGACCCGATGTTCATTCATCAGGATTTCGACAGCTTGCATGAGGATCCTCCGCATTTGATGGATTCATGATCTGGATTCCGTAGGGACTCAAGTACCTCCGTACGGATAAGCGAGGCTCTCGAGCGAATACCGGTTGCGAATTAACAATACGTCCAACAGACCGCGTTGACTTTGCGCTGTCGCAAATAGGGGATTGGGTTTCCGTATATTCCGGTCTTGATTACTCTGACAGTGCATAAAACGGAAGCATTGCTGCAACGGTCATTGCGATGTCCACGTTGAGTACCATGAGAAACTCACCCGCAAGCGGTGGCATTATATGTATATACACCTGCTATGACCCCAGGAGAGCACACCGGTGTATCGATCTTGCATACACGGGGTGACGTGACGATTCTGCGGTTCTGGAACGCGCAACCAGCGAGAACTGCATGAATTCGGGAACATTTTGCACGCACCGGTTGACACTGGATTTTGGCACAGGATTTGCTCATGACTGCACGCCGACTTCACCTTCGGTGTGACGCACCGGTCGGCATTCGCGCGCGGGTGCTGGAAGACGTGCAGAGACGATCCGCAGGCGGTGGCAAGCGGGGGACGCCTCTGCCGTGTTCATCCGGGGCACCCGCGGGGGTGGCGGCGGGGGCGGGCCCAAATCACAGGGACCGATCCATACAATATCCCAATCGCGGTACAAAAAAGGAAGATTCCCGGGATGGTGGCCCTTACACGACTCCATATCGCGGTGGACATCCGTGAGCGGTCTGCACCTGTGTTCTCCATCCTGAAGGCATACGCCGGCGTTCAGATAACCGTTGCCACCCTGTCAGTCGGTGATTACCAGATCGACGGCAAATGCCTGATCGGATGCAAAACGATCACCGACTTCGCACGATCCCTCTGCGACGGCCGGCTGTTTCGGCAAGCGCGCAGACTGTCCCGCGCATCGATCGATTCCGTGTGCTATATCCTGGAAGGAGCGGAAGACGAAGTGTATACTGTTCGTATCCATCGACACGCCATGCAAGGCGCACTGATTACCCTGAGCCTCGTTTTCGGCATTCCCATCCTGCGGTCGCTCGACTTTGAGGGAACCGCCCGTCTGTCTGATCCTGAAATCGGGACAGGAAATGGGACATCGTGGGTGCCCATTCGGCCATGCGATGTCCCCGGCCCATGGGATGCCCCGTCCCCTGTCTTCCGTCTTCCGTTCCGGATACCTGCCACCCGACACCTGGGACCGGAGACCGGAGACCCGACCCCCGGGGCCGGAGACCGGTGGCCACCGGCATATCGGTGCATCCGGTGGTTCCCCTGTCCCACTTCCTGTCCCGTTCCCGGTTTGATCCTTTTATCGGTCACCAGTTGAACCGCTACCAAGCCATCCACTTCTGGCGATGTCACTTGCCGGTGGGGAACGGAATGCTTAGTTTATATTTCCGTATCGAAATGCACCGATCCCGGAACTGTTGCGAGTCAGGACGATATGAACGAGATATTCCGAACGGGTCGTCGACGGATGCGCATCTGGCTGTACGGTGGGTTTGTTCTCTACCTGAGCGTGTTCACCCTCGTGGGACAGAGTTTACCTGCAGGCCTGACTTTATGCATCAGCACGCAGGGGCATGTGGCCCTGGAGTCCCTCGTGGACGATGCGCGCCACCCGGTACACTGCTGGAAAACGGAATCACCTCCGAAAACGTCGAGCCTGATCCCCACGCGTCACGGCCCGGACACGCGCGAGGACAACTGTGCACCGTGCGTGGACATTCCGCTGTTTGTCGGCAACAACCACACCGCGTATCCGTCCTGGACGCAGCCGACCTTCCCACCGGGAGATGCACTGCGGACCGGTCAGCATCTGGCCATCGCCGGGCCATATCCTGACCATCCTGCCCGATCTGACGTATCGATTTCTCTTTCCGGTCCTCTCCCGCCCGACACGATCCGTACGGTAATCCTCCTGCATTGATCCCCCCGCACCGGATCTTCTCAACCCACGTGGTTTCCCCACCTCCGATCTATGCCACTATACACTGTCACGGAGGATTATCATGTTGCGGATTTATTTAACCTTATTCCTTCTGCACGCTGTGATCGCGCTCGCATGGGCCGGCCCCTCCGATCAGGAGACGGTGGTTCCGGAGTCTTCGACGCCGTTCGCCGTTGCTTACCTGGATCCGGAATCCGGTGCGGATATCCAGACACTCGTCCGTCAGGCGCTGGAACGAAACGCCGGCCTGATCGCCGTGCGTCAGCGGCTGCGGGAGGTCCAGGGACTCCTGCGACAGGCACGCCTGTTGCCCAACCCCGGCCTGGACATCTCGTACGGCCGCGGATCCGTCCTCGGCAGCCCCGGAGAAGAAGAATTTTCTATCGGGTATGCACACACCTTCCTGCTCGGCGGCAAACGCGCACGCCGTGTCGAGGTTGCCCGCATTCTTGCCGACATGGCCCGATACGAAGTCGCAGATGCCGAACGCCGTCTGATTGCGGATGTCCGGGCCACCTATGTCGAAACACTTGCCGCGATTCGCAACGTGCAGACCATCGAGGAACTGCTCACGGTGAACGGACGTGCCGTCGCCCTCGTGCGTCTGCGCGTGGCGCATGGAGAATCCCCACGGCTGGATGAAACCCTGTTACAGGTAGAAATGAACCGTCTGCGGGCCGATCGGGCACGGCTGCAAAGTCAGGTCATGCGCCAGATCCTCCGGTTGAAACAACTCGTCGGAATGAATCCGGACGATCCGTTGCGCATTCGGGGGCAATTGCAGTTGCCGGACACATGGTCGCATGACGTTTCTGAACAGACACTCATTCGATACGCCCTGGAACAACGTCCCGATCTCCGCATCGCACGACTGAACGAAACCCTCGCCGAAGCCGAACTGCGCCTGGCCCGTGCCGAGGCGTATCCCGATCTCGTGGGATTCATCCGTTACACCCGCTCGCGGGCGCGATTTGACGCGCTGGGTCTGAACGCACAGGGACAGCGCGTACCACTCGTCGATACGGACCACATTTTGACTTTTGGCATTGCCATCAATCTGCCGCTCTGGAACCGCAACCAGGGCAACATCGAAGCCGCGCGTGCACGTCTGCACGCTGCCCGCCAGCAGCGTGCATATCTCGAACAGATCATTGCCCGCGAGGTCACCGCCGCCTGGACCCGTTTTCGTGCCGCATCCCGGGCGCTGCGCATTTTCGACCGTGAGGTATTGCGACAGGCGCGGGAAAACTTCCGCATCGTCCGCGCGGCATATGAACTCGGGGAACTCCGCATGCTCGACGTCATTACCGAACAACGTCGCCTGATTCAGGTTCAACGGGAATACACCGATGTGCTGAAAGAATTCCACCTGGCCCGGATCGAACTGGACCGCGTTCTCGGCGCACCCTTCACTCCAGAAACCCCTTCCCGGGAGGACCGCCATGCGTCTTTACCATAACCTCATCCGTTGGAGATCCCGGCCCTACGCCGTGTTATGGACGGGCTTACTCGTCAGTTCACTGTTTCTGGGTGTATATGGTTACCTCCGTTCACGTCCCGATACGCATACGACGGCTCCCGAACCGGCCGCACACGATGAACACACGACCTCGGATACCGTGCGTCTCACGCCGGAAGCGATCCGCAACGTGGGCATCCGGACGGAACCCGCACAGATCCGTCCCGTGACGCTGACGATCACCACCGTGGGCGCCATCGGTCCGGACGAAACGCGTCTGGCACATTTGCGTCCCCTATCGCGCGGACGCATCCAGCAGGTATTCGTTCGCGTCGGTGATCGTGTACGGCGGGGCCAACCGTTGCTCATATATGACAACATCGAACTCGGGGAACTCGTGGGCGCATACCTGCGCGCTGTCGCGGAAGCCGAAGTCGCTCGCCGGTACCTCGAACGTGCGGAGCAGCTCGTACGTATCGGTGCACTCGCCCAGGCAGAATACGACCAGCGGGAAGCCCGCTACCGCGAGGCCATGGCACGTGTACAGTCCATCGAACTGAAGATGCGGCGTTTCGGACTCGAACCCGCGTTGCTCGACTGGCAAAAAGGGGGGCAACGATTGCTTTTCCCTTCGCCTTTTACTTCCGGAGAAAACGGAATTCCCATTAACGGATTGATATGGATGGGCGATACGGCGTTTATGAAAAAACAAATCCGCGAAAAGTTGGAAAACGGTTTCCGCTGCATAAAGCTAAAAATCGGAGCCATTGACTTCGAGCAGGAGTTGGCCCTTTTGAAAATGATCCGGAACGAATATCCCGAAAATGAGCTGGAACTGCGTGTGGATGCCAATGGGGCTTTTTCGCCCGAAGAGGCCATGGAAAAACTGGAAAAGCTTTCGCATTTCCAACTGCATTCCATCGAACAGCCGGTGCGTCAGGGCCAGTGGGATGTAATGTCGCGGTTGTGCCGCGAATCGCCGGTGCCCATTGCCCTGGATGAAGACCTCATCGGTTTGAAAACGGCCGAAGAAATTGAAAAATTGTTGACCCGTGTACAACCCCAATACATTGTGCTGAAACCTTCGCTGCTCGGCGGGTTTGCGAAAAGCCGGCTTTTCATAGCCCTGGCCGGACAAAAAGGAATAGGCTGGTGGGTTACCTCTGCCCTTGAAGGCAATATCGGACTGAATGCCATTGCCCAGTGGACTTTCCTGCTGGACAACCCCATGCCCCAGGGGTTGGGAACCGGACAGCTGTTTAAAAACAATGTATCTTCGCCCCTCTATATCGAAAAGGCCCAATTAAAATTTGATACCGAAAACCGGTGGGATTTAAATGTAATAGCATCCTTACCCGGTGATTGAAACCGTTGGAATAACTGTTTATGGCTGAGAAAAAAATACTCCGGTTAAATATGCAGGCCTTCGACGAAGCCTGGCATCTGCAATATGCCTATACGCACCTTCGCGAAAATTGGTCGCCGGCCCCATGGAAAAAAGAG
>CAZIRO010000174.1:0-5693 GCA_964541595.1 uncultured Acidobacteriota bacterium | reverse complement strand
TTCTTAACCTGCGTCTGTCTGCGTACATCTGCGTCCGATACGAACTTGGGAAATGCACCACTGAGCGATGGAGACGTCCAAAAACGTTCCGCACAATGGTCTAACTGTGAAATCAAACCACCTCTCGGGCATCATCCGATTGGCCTGCACCGGGGCGACGGAATGCACCCCTTCCCGGACGGCCGGTCATGACGGCATCCGCTGTCGTGTCGTGATCAAACAGCCGAAGCCCGGGATACACGTCGAGCACGGTATCCAGGCCGGAAAGCCCTCGCAGACTGGCGGGGAGATCACCGATCGATGGATCCAGCACCGAAATACGTGCGTATAGACGCACCACCCACAAACCCTCGGCACGCGCTTCCAGCCAATCCGGCCATATTCGCAACAGCCGGTCCGCGAGAGTGATACTGCGCGTCATGTGCATCCGGGCAGTGTTCACATCCGCCGTGCGCAGCGCCCACCATGCGGCCAGACGGTGGGCCCGAATGCGCCACAACAGGACGTCGGATACTTCCATACCGGCATCGGGAAGTTGCTGCAGCATATCCAGCGCCGGTTGCAGACTCGGGATCGGATCACGGCCCGCTCGCAGGGTAGCAATTGCGCGGAGTACGTGCTGTTTGACCGCGATCAGATCGGACGCCGCGGTCCGGGAGGTCGATCGTTGCCCGCGGACTCCATCACGACCGTTCAGGAGATCGTACCAGAATGTCAGTACGGCCATTTCCCGGAAAGCGGCTGCAGCGTTCGTGTTGCCGGGCTGTAATCGCAGCACCTGCTGACAGGCCATCCGCGCAGACCGCAACATCGGGTCCGGCGATTCGTTCTGAAGCACGGTCCAGTACGCGCGTTGCATGTGAATCCAGCAATGTGTGTAATGCAATGCCGCATCGTTGGGGTCGATGCGCAACGCCCGTGCAATATCGGCCAGCGCCTTTTGCAACAGCGCGGATGGCGACCGACCCCGGCGGATATATTCAATCGCCCAGAACGTATACGCCTCCGCGCGATTACTGAAGATGTACGCATAATCCGGATTGATGGACGCCGCCCGATCGAGGATCCGCACCGCTTCGGCAAGATGGGGTTCCGGGTCCTGACCGCGCGTCATGGCATACCGTGCCCAGACGGTATGGATCAATCCAAGGTTGCTCATCGCATAGGAATCGTACGGATTCAAATCGACGGCCTTGCGCCCGTACTGGAGCGCTCGCTGGAGGGCCCCCCGGGGATCCGCTCCCCGAACGAACGCCTGCATGGCCAGGGAATAATAACTGGACACCAGATTCGTGTAAATTCCCGGATATTGCGGATTCAACCGAACGGTATGCATATAATTCCGAATGGACTCTCTTTGATACCGTTGTTGTACGCGTTCATCTCCGGCCATTTCCGCAAGCAAATCCAGTACATTGCCCATGTTGTTGAAGATCGTGGCGTCATTGGGATCGTACTGCAGGGCCTTTCGATAAAACTGCAGGGCCCGTTCCATGAACGTTTTTGCCGTGTCTTCCCGACCGATTCGCCTCGCGTAAAGTCCCTCAAAAGCCCGGATATGCGCGACATACTTATACGGTGTGGCCAGCTTCGGCGCACGCCGCATGGCGATCTCCGCATGGTATCGAGCGCGTTCAAACAGATGCCGCGGATCCCGGCCGGTGCGCATCCGGTACTGTCCCCACCGCCAGAGCAATCGCGCCTGCCAGAGATGCGCGTCCACATGACCCGGAAAAATGTGCAGGGCAGTGGCACACGCCCGGCGGCCGGTACGGAATACCGGATCGAGCGCACCACCCGTCTGCATTGCGCGAAACCGTGCCACATCACCGGCCCACTGGCAAATACGGATATACGGCTGCGGGTCACTCTCTCCAACGCGAGCGGCTGTTGCATAGTATGCATATGCATTCTGATACAGCGCCCCGGCGCGGTCGCGATCGCCGCGATCACGGGCGTCGTTCGCCATTTGCAGCGCGATGTCCCCGAGCAGCACATGCGCGGGATAAAACCAGGGACGCGCGCGGACTGCCTGCTGGGCGCGTGTCTGTGCGATCCCGTACTTTCTGTCCAGGAAGGCGAGCAAGGCTTCGACATACGCGCGGTCCTCTTCCCGCACGTTGCCGACGTGTCGCATGAACTCCCGAATGGATGCACGATACTGCCGGTCCAGTTCACGCAACCGCCGTTCCCGCTCGCTGGTCTGTCCGATCCGCATGATACGGTGATACGCTGCGCGATACAGTTCGATCAGCGTTCGGCTCATTGCCAGCGCCACATCCGGTGTGCGATAATTTTCACGATACCAGGCCTGCTGCAGGGCTTTACGTGCTTCGGCATACATGCCAAGCGTCATATATCCGCGCCCCAGCGCATAATACCCCGGACCACGGGCCACGGAACCCAGCCGCCGGATCTCGTCGCGGATGGTATCGAGATAGGACCGCACCCACCGGTATGCGTATCGGATGTCGTGCGCGGGTGCAAGGTGTACCTGCCAGAGCAGTGTATCCACCATCTGGATGCGCTCGCCAAATGCCGTGGCCAGCGCTGCTCGCTGCCGCGCGAGTAAACGTTGACGAAAATATGCCGTGAAAAGCGCAACGGCAACGATGAGTGCGACCACGATCGTGATCACGAGCGCCCGGTGCCGGCGGACGAGTTTGCGGAAACGGTACATCGCCGAAGGCCGCCGTGCCCGGATGGGTTCACCGCGCAGGTAACGTGTGATGTCCTCTGCCAGCGCCCGCGCACTCTCGTATCGACGGTGCGGTTCTTTTTCCATACATTTGAGTACGATCGTTTCCACGTCCTCGGGAATCGCGGGATTGATCGTCCGGGGAGGCGTTACGTCTCTGGTGAGGATGTGCAGCAAAATCTCGGGGACCGACGCCGGAGCAAACGGCGGCGTGGCGGTCAGTATTTCATAGAGGGTCGCGCCCAGACCGTACACATCCGTCCGCCGGTCGATCTGCGCATGTTTGCCCCGCACCTGTTCCGGCGCCATATAATGCGGTGTACCGATGGCCGTACCGCTGGTCGTCAGTCCCGGTTCTCCCTCAATGTGTACCAGTCCGAAATCGGCCACGTACGGCACCCAGCGACCGTCCCCGGTACGTTCGACGAGGACGTTCGTTGGTTTGATGTCCCGATGTACAAGACCCTGCGTGTGTGCGGCATGAAGGGCCTCTGCGACGTCGCGTATGACGATCAGTTTCTCCTCCAGCGTCATTTCGGGCGCAGCGTCCCGCAGGGTCTTTCCGGGAACGTACTGCATCGCAATATACATCCATCCTTCAACGGTACCGACTTCATAGACCTGCACCACATGCGGATGCCGTACACGGGCCTGGGCACGGGCCTCCCGGATGAATCGTTCCACGCGGTCAGCGGAATCGATGGGGATCGTTTTCAATGCGACCGTACGATGCAGGTCGGGGTCCTCCGCGAGATAGACCCATCCCATGCCGCCCCGACCGAGGAGACGATGTACGATGTACTTGCCGATACGGTCGGGGATCACTTCGATCGTCGAATCGTGTTCCCGGATGTCGTCCACCATCGTTTGACATTCACCCGCGGGTTTGAACTGGACAGTGCATGCGCCCGGTCAATGTTGCTTTTTTTCCTGTTCCGCAATCTGCAGAATCCGTTCCACCGCCGGACGCAACTGGTGTTCAATATAGTAGCCGATGTCGATACGGTCGACGGGAACAAATGGAAACGGTGCCACGCGCCGATACAATGGCCCGTCGCCCCGCAGGACCACGTACCCGACCTTACGACCCGGTCCCAGACGATGGCCCCGTGCGAGCAGCATCTGCGCAGCAGCCACGTGGGGCGTACGGGCTTTGTACTCTTCGGGTCTGCGGGTCAATGTCTTCCAGATCACGAGTTCTCGCCAGTCCCGTTTTCCGGCCTCCAATTCCCGAATGACCGTTTCCAGACGTGCGCGTGCCTTTGCCGGGTTCCCTTCCTTCAGGATCATGGCAATGACTTCCGCCTGGACGGTCTGTACGATCGGTGCCCAGTCCCCCCGCACGACTTCCAGTCCGACAATGTCGATCCGCCCGTCCTCCGTCAATCCCGCGTACCGCTTTTTTGCTTCGGTAAAGATCACGCGGGTATACACCCGTTCGATTTCGATCACCATCCCGAGATCCCGTTCGACCTGTTGCACGAGCGCTGCAATTTTGGGTTTATCGTGGACCACAAACAGTGAATCCGTATCCCCATAGATGACGGTCAACCCCAACTGACGTGCGATTTCCATGGCTCGATGAATGGCCCATCGTCCCCATTCCGCCACGGCTTCTGCCACGGGGCGCAGGTACCACCGGGCTCCCTGCCACCCGGCGTATCCGTAAACGGCATTCGTGATCACCTTGATGACCTTTTCCTCTGCCGCAAGGATCCGCCGATGCGGATCATCTGGCGGCAGTGTCTTCAGGCGATCCCGGATCCGGCGCCGGTGTTCCAGAAGTTCCGTGACGACCCGACGATACAACCCATCCGGCGCACGACGGAATCGGTGATGATGTTCCGGCGAGGTGAACACCGTATCAGCAGGCACGTCTTCTTCCGGTGGGACATACGTATCCGGCGAAATGTTGTACAAACGGATCAGTGTCGGGTACATCGACCGAAAATCCAGCACGGCGATACGCGTATGGATTCCAGGGCGGGGCTGGAGGACATATCCGCCGGTATACGGCGTATACGGGACCTCCCGCCGTTTGGGTGCGAGTTCTCCCCGATCGTGCGCATACCGCAGGAGATAGTTCTCCACGCGAAACCCCGCCGCGGTCGTTCCCACATGATCGAGCGGAATGCCCACCCAGCGTGACAGTTCCACCATATGTGGCCAGAATTCCCGGGCCAGCGCTACAATAGCCCGGACCCGGTTCCGTATCCACGTGCGGCAACGTTCCCGATCGTCTGCCCAGTACCGTGCCCATGTCCAGTCATCCCACTCTTCCGGTACCGGTTGAATGCCGAAATACTGCGCCGCCTCTTCCAGCGTCGGGCGTTTGATCTCCGGTACTTCCAGGATGAAATCCATCAGATCGATATTGGCGCGTCCGGTCACCGAAATGTGCCCGTACAGACTCGGATGCGGTTCTGCCCCGTCCCGGCCGATATGCAGGTCAAGACGCAATCGCCGTGCACGTTCAAGCAAATACGGCCAGTCCCAGCGGTTCACCCCGTATCCGAACACGACATCGGGATCCACGCGCGCCCAGATGTCCTGCCAGGCGGCCAGCAGACGGTGTTCGTCTGTGTCCTCGAGAATGTGAACTTCTCGACCATCCCACACGGCGAGGATCACCACGGGATCCCGTTCCGGATCCATGAGTCCGTCCGCATGCCAGGGCATCATCGCCCAGGCGAAAAATCGGACAGTGTCCGGCCACGGCGGCAGATCGTCCGCATGCAGACGGGGGCGTGAGCGGATTGTTTCATAGGTCGCCATGCCGGCGGTAACGCCTGTGGGGGGATCGATCGGACGCACCTGCGCCGTCCACCACGCGGACGGCGACCGATCGCGTGCAAGGAGGTACTGCACGGACCACCGGATGTCGTCTTCCACCGCCTGGGCAACCCCGGGAATTTTCCCGAGTACTCGCGCCAGCCGGCCCATACCGGTTGTATCGACCGCACGGGTGCGGACCTCGATCGCGTGCACCGGACGG
>CAZIRO010000173.1:0-5700 GCA_964541595.1 uncultured Acidobacteriota bacterium | reverse complement strand
GAGGCCAGCCAGGTGCTCTCATTCCCCTGCGCGTCCACAGCGATGATCTGATCCACCACGAGTTTATTCGGGGCCCCCGGCTCATTTTCCAGCGGCGAACACGCCCAGCCAGTGACCAGGACCATGGCAAGTCCCAGGCACCACCCCAAAACCCGGATTGTACGCTGTTTGACCCCCTTCATGAAGAACCCTCCTTATGATGCCGGTTTGACAATCCGTGGTGTCAGAAAGATGAGAAGTTCGTTGTTTTCCCGGGTGATGTTCCGGTTCTTAAAGAACCAGCCGATAATGGGAATCTTGTGAATCCAGGGGATACGCGCCTGGGTGGTCTCTTCGGTAGCGCGGATGATACCGCCCAGCACGACGGTTGCGCCGTCCTTGACGAGCAGTACGGTCTCCGCTTCCTGGGTGATGATCGGAGGAATGCCCAGTACCAGCCGGCTGAAGTCCGGTCGCTTGTTTTCCACCTTGACACGCATGATCACCGAACCTTCGGCCGTGATCTGTGGCGTCACTTCCAGACGCAGTGTGGCCGGTACGTACTGTACCTGAATCGTATTGTTGACGATCGTCTGAACCGGAATCTGGTCACCGGTCTGGATATCCGCCGTCTGGTTGTTCTGCGTCATGATCCGCGGACTGGAAAGCACGCGAGCGAGTCCCGCAGACTCAAGTGCCATCAGCGCCATATCCAGGCGGAAGGTATCCATCACCGAACCGAAAGAGAGGAGCACCGCACCCGTGGGCGCCTGTAGGGAAGGCAGGTTGACAGCGTATCCACCCAGGGGGTTGCCGGAGATCCCGGTCGTCGGCTGAATCACATTGCCCCCAATACTCACACTGTTCGGAAACACCAGAGTGGTCGCATTCCCCAGTGCCGGCGACAGCAGTCCGCGGAAACCCCATTGGATACCGAGTTGCTGCGTGAACGTGCGCCGGGTTTCCACGATCCGGACCTCGATCGTGACCTGCGGAATCGGCTGATCCAGCGTTTCGATGAGGTTCAGAATGTTCTGCATGTTCGTTTCGGTTTCTTTAATGATGAGCGTATTCGTGCGCTCGTCGATAAAGATCTGCCCCCGGGGTGAAAGCAACTGTTCGGCCAGTTGCGCAACCTCTCCTGCGTTGGCATAACTCAGGGGTTTGATGACCGTCTGGATGACGCCGACATTTTCTTCCAGACGCTGCCGTTCTTCCGCCTCACGCTGGAGATCTTCGATCGGGGCAATCCGCAGCACGGTACCTTCCAGGACGGCCCCGAGTCCCAGCATGTTGAGCACGATGTCCAGCGCCTGATCCCACGGAACTGCACGCAGGCTCAAATAGGGAATACGGTACTGCTCACCCTCGACCTTGGGATCGAGCACAATGTTCAACCCGGAAATGTCACCGATGAGTACCATGAAATCGCGAATATGCATGCCGGTGAGTTGCAGCGTGATGGGTTCGCCCTTGTACTTCTTTTCACCCCGGATCACGCGGGTCTTGAAAATATCGAGTTCCTGGGCACGGCGCACGGCTTCTTCGAGTTCGGCTTCTTCTTCTGCCTGGTAGAACACAATGTCCCGGGTGTTAAAGAACGACGCATCCCAGTCCTGGGTATCGCCTGTATCGTCCGTTGCAGGGGGTGGTGCTGCAACGGTATGAGCGAGTTCCGTCAGGGTGGCTTCGGATCGTGCGGGTGTGGATACGTCCGATTCCACCAGCGCATCCGATGGCGGAAGTTCCGCGAGTGCGAGATCGTTGGGTGCGGACAGAACGGGCAGCGCATCCGGTAGACGTGTGGACCCGGATGCCGCCGGTGCGGTTGTTTCCGGCGGAGATGCGGTCGCTACCGGGGGCGCGTCCGTTTCCGGAACGTCCCGGTCAGCAGTCGTATCGGAAGGGGTTTCCACAGGTGTTTCCGACTCCGGCGGCGTATCGTCAGATGCAGACTGCGACGTCGTCACATGCACCTCGATCGCGCGGGACTGCGGCGTCACGGACAGGTCCAGAGCGTCCAGATCCGTCGTCACCTCAAAGACCACACGGGTGACCGGTTCGGGATCGGTTTGAAACTGGGCAATCCGGATTTGACGTACCCAGGCGTGCGTGAGTGAGCGTTTCCAGAATCGGGGATGAAAACGCACGGGAAACAGATCGACCACCAGCCGGTTCGGTTCGGTCAGCCGCATCGTGCGCCACCGCACGTGGACGGTATCCCCATCCCCCGCCAGTTGCATCCGCAATGCGGCCGGTGTGGCCGTCAGGATCTGCGGGTCGGTAATTACCGGGGGTTGCTGCGGCGCCGGTGGTGCTTCAGCGGGTGAGATCTCGGCGGGTGCAGAAGGTACCGCTTCTTCGCGGACAGTGATCACCAGATCGCGCGATTGCCAGTGAACGGTATAGGGCCATGCTTGGGTGCGCAGCACACGAACTGTGCCGGTGTCTTGACGAATGCGGACTTCGTCAACATGGGCGGACCCGATGGGGATCACGGTGGGCAGTTGCGGGCTGAGCGTGTTTGGCGGGAATTGCAGGCGGATTTCCGTGCCCGTTTCAGTGACCTGATATTCGACCGGCTGATCAAATTGCAAACGGATCTCCGTACGATCGGCGCCGACTTGAAAGATGAAGTTGCGCAGCACCCCGGCCTGTCCGGGCACGAAACTGAACCAGACACACCAGAGCAGCGTGCCCAGCCCAAAAATCCCAGGTCCTCGAAGGCCCCGATGGTTCATAAACTCCCTCCTTGCAAACGTACATGCAACGAGTATCCACCCTCGCGATCATGCCCCGGTCGGTTTCGCCGGGCATGCATCAGGAACGAGGGCGACCGGCCGGTGATCCCGGAGTCGGACCTTCAGTCGCTTCAATGTATGTGTATGTATGCACGGTCACATCAAACTTCAGGCGCGGCGGTCGTTGATCCGGATCGATCACCGAGATCTGGAATGACTCGATGTTGACCAGCCGGTCCATCATGGCAACCCGTTCCGTAAACTTTCCGAAAGAGTGATAGTTCCCCTCGATAAGGATCTTCAGCGGGTACACCCGATACGGCTGACCCGGTGCTTCCACCGGGGACTGCGGCTTGAACGAGGTCATCTGCAGACCGGTTTCTTTGGCCTTGTTGGAGACGTCACTGAAGACGTTCTGGATCTCCAGATCGGTGGGCAGGATCTTTTTCAACTGTTCAATGAGGTTTTGATACCGCGCGATTTCCGCTTTGAGTTTCTCATAGTTGCGTTTGGCAGTCTGCCCTTCCTGAACCTTGCTGATGAGTTCCTGCTGTTGCCGCCGCAACCGTTCCTTCTGGGCAACTTTGTCCTGATAAAAAAACCAGTTGTATCCCAGACCGATCAGCAAACACAACACGGCAAACACGCCGATCTGTCCCCATGTCGGAAGCCGTTCAAAGTCTTCGCGAATGGGCATGGGTATTCCTCACGGTGAGACAGTTTCCTCGGCCGGTTGTTGGGCAAAGGGATTCACCACGGTTCCGGAGATCACGAACTTGCCGATCTCGCTTCCGGAAGGCAGTTCCCAGGATTTGAGTTCCACGTTCGTGAAGTACTGTGATCGGTTGAGATTCGTGATCAGGTCGGTCACCGCCCGTTCATTGCGGGCAAACCCCTGCGCCTCAAACGCGCCGGGGACGACTTTCAACTGATTCAGCCAGGCGAGTTCGGGAATCGCACGGCTGAATTCCATCAGGACGTGACCGGGCAGGGTGCGTGTCCGGGTCAATGCGTCAATAGCTTCAAACCGGCGTTGCACCTCGTCTTTTTGCGCCTGTAACACCTTGACCTGCTGCAGGTAAGGTTTCAACGCCTCGTAGTTCTGCTGCAACCGCTGCACTTCACGCTGCAGCCGGTCGATTTCCGATGTGATCTGCCAGTGGAAAAACGCGATCACCAGCGCGGTCAGGATCAGAAGTGCAATCCCGATCACCAGGGAAAACATGAACGGGGAACTCTCTTCAGACGTAGCATATGCGTGGGACGGTTTCAATAAGTTGATCTCTATCATCCTCCCTCCCCTTAACCGCGACGTAGCGCCAGGCCGACCGCAACCGCCAGGATCGGCCGGTGTTCCTCAATAAAATCGGGATCGACGTTGCTGGCATCGATCGTACGAAACGGATCGAGGATTTCAACAGGCAGTTCGATCGCGTGCTGGGTAAACTCTCGAAATCCCGGTGTCAGCACGCCACCCCCGCTGAGAAAGGCCTGGCGGATCGTGAGTTCCGTAAAGTTTTGCCGGAAGAATCGGATCGTTTTGGCGATCTCGCGGGCGATGTCCTGGAACACCTGCTGCATGTACGGCCGCAGTTGTTCCAGCCGGATCTCATACCGTCCCCGTTTGGCGAGTTCCGCCTGATCGTAAGTCAGGTTGAATTCCGTGCGAATGATTTCGGTCAGGGCGCGCATTCCCATCATCGCATCGCGTACGAACAGGGGGTCCATACCGCGCACGATGTTCATCGTGAGTTTGGATGCGCCCACGTGAATCAGCGCCACGACGTCCCGTGTCTGTGCCAGTTCCGGATAGTTGACTTCAAAGGCGTTTTGTATGGCGAACGCGTCGATATCGAACACCACTGGCTCCAGATTGGCCTGCTGAATGATATCAATATACATTTGCGCATAGTCCCGTTTCAAGGCCACGATGACCGCTTCGACCTGAGATTCGGTCGATTCTTCCTGCAGGATGTGATAATCGATGAGGACTTCTTCTCGCGAGAACGGCAGGTATTGTTCGGTTTCCCAGAGGATGGACTCGTGCAGTTCCGCCGGATCGGGAGTCGCGGGCACACTCACGCGCTTGACGAATACGGCGCTTCCGGATGCGGCAAATGCCACGCGCTGGGTTTTGATCTGCGCCTGCTCGAAGAGTTTTTGAATGCTGTCGGCGACTGCGGGGGGATCGATGATCTGGCCCTCGACAATGACTTCTGGTGCCAGCGGGATCAGACCCAGCGTTTCCACGCTATATCGTCCCCCGCGTTCAACGAGTTGCACCGCTTTGACCGCACTTGAACCGATATCCAAGCCCACCAGGAGCCCCTTGCGACGTCGAAAGAACTGCATATGTACCTCACGTCCAGAGTGCGTTTAAGCCGTGGCGTTTCCCTTTTACCATTTTTACCCATGAAAGTCAAATTCATTGCAATCTCGCGGTCCTCATGATTTTCGCACGCTCGGCGGAATGTGTGCTTGTGGTCGGAATTGCAGGCTGTTTGGGCAGTTCTGCCGTACGAAACAACGCCTTGGCCGGGACAATGAAAATCCGATCCGGTGGGATGTTCAGCCACGTGTGCGCCCATACGGCGTCCCGTTGCAGGATCGACAGGCGAGACGCGGAAATATGGTACACTTTTTCTCCATCCTGCGTGGTGACCTCAATAGGATAATCCTCCGGACGTTTTCCCCATGCCGGGCGATCTGCGGCGATGGCACGGGCGAGATCCGGTGCGACCGCGTCGTCCGTGACGATCACGTATTTCAAATGCGTCGTTTGCAGGTACTGTCGGATCACCCGGTTGACGTCCGCACAGGTAACCGCATCGATCTTCTGCAGGTAGACGTCCAGATAACCGGGCGCCAGACCGTAGAATACGTCGTCCAGCCGGTATCCGACCCACCGATCGGTGGTTTCCGCCAGGCTCAGGTACAGCACCCGTGCCTTGTTCTTAGCAAGTGCACACTGTTCCTCGGT
>CAZIRO010000172.1:0-5737 GCA_964541595.1 uncultured Acidobacteriota bacterium | reverse complement strand
GAATGAGAGTACCTGGCTGGCCTCGGACGTGGTCGTCATTGACCAGGAAACGGGACAGGCGACAGTTTTTGAAGACGTCGCGCAGGCGGTACTGCGTAACATCTGGACAAACTTCAGCATCGAGCCGACGCCGTTAAATGACATCATCCTGGTGCGCTATCGGGTGACGTACACGCGTCCGGACGGACAGAATCGCGTTGGGATCGATGTCCCATTTCCGTTTGACGGTACGATGAATGCCGTCGTTCCGGTGAACGGTACGACGACCGTGGGATTTGTGGTGGTTCGGGCAACGGCCAAGCTGGAAGAACCGCTGTTTCGACTGCGCACAGGCGGAGGTGAAAACGTACTGCTCGTGCATGCACAGATCGACTTTTATGGTCATGACCTGATCGGCCGCAATATGACGGCCACCGGTTTCCTGCTCATCGAGTTCGCGAACTGGCAGGATCAGTAATGAGATACGGTTTTCTTGAACCCACAAGACAAGAAGGGGGAGAGGGCATGACCACACGGAACAACACGTGGTGGCGATGGGCCATGTGGGGCACAATCGCCCTGCTCAGCCTGGGTGTGGGGTGTAAAGTCAAAGATTTGACCATCCCCGCCGCGGACAGCATCGCATCCCTCAAATTTGTGATGAAACTCGTGCTGATCCCGGACATCGTCGATATCAATTCGCAGCAGACATCCCGTTCTCGCCTGCGCGTGAAGTTCACCGATTGGAAGGGCAACCCGATGGCCGGCGAACGGGTGCTGTTCTCTGCTGGTTCGATCACCGGCGTGCCGTTTACGGTGACCGCCATTGTGACCCGGACGGTGGAACAAAGTGTGGAAGTCCAGTCCTGTGACATTACCGGTTCAACGTGTACCACCGTCAGTTGCAATAATCAGCCGAGTAGCGGTCCCTGTGGATTCGTGACGATCGAATCATCGACGAGTACGGATACTGCTGTATGTACGGACGACCAGGCGGGCGTGATTCAGGGCAGTTCTCTCGGCGATATCCGACCCCGATGGGGTGTCACAAGCGGTTCCGGGATCGCGGAAGCCACGTTTATTCCATGGAAATTACAAAAGGTGATTACACTCGTTACGGGCAACCTGACCCCATATGCCGTTGCCTGTCTGGCAGCACCGGAAACCCCGGGTGTGACCGTCGATCAGCAGATCGATGAACAGGAAATCGATACGGACGGCGACGGCACGAACGATGCGCTCCGACGTACAATCACCACCACGCGGACAACGGTGACAGTTCAACATCCGATCATCGGGTTGCTGATATCCACGTTTGATGTTCCCATTCAGGTTGAATGGCGAAATCCAGAGTTCCTCGGCCAGGTATACGATATCCAGATACTCCGCGTGCAGGTACCCCAGTGGTGGCATGACTGATCCGGGGGTGCATCTTTCACCATGCCACATCAATGAGCGCGCGCAATGGCCGCCGAATTTCCCGGAAACGAATGGCGTGCGTTGTATGAACAGCAGGGCAAACCGGCACATCTCGTCCGCTGGTTGGAATCGCTCATCGAAGCGGGACGAGTTGCCCAGGCACTGGAAGCAGCGCAGCGTGAACAGTCCCGTTTTCCCAGATACAGTCCGCTCGTTACCCTGATCGGGCGATGCCAGTTCCTGTTGGGTCAACTGGATGCGGCGAAAGCCACCATCCAGCGCGCCATCGATCTGGATGCCACCTATGCACGTGCCTGGGAAACACTGCTGGAGATCAGTATCCAGCGTGAGGAATGGGATACCGCATACCAGTGTCTGGAAACACTGGAACTGCTCGGGTGGGAATCCGATCGTCTGGACACCTGGCGGCAGCAAATTCCCGCACACGTCCTGGAATCTGCCGAGAGCACAACCGCACCCATGCCGACCGTGACGGCCCACCCGTCCCCCGTGGATTGGGAACAGGTACGGGAATGGCCGCTGCTGTCTCCGGATCGTCTCGAGGAACCCACCCCGCCGGACCCGGGCTGGAGCAATCTCTGGACCCTCTGGAAAATTCTTCGTACGACAGGCCGGGGATCTCCGACGTCTGAACAGTCAGACTGAAGTCACCTGCACCGCAATACCCAACCGCTGCTGCATATGCATCCACCACTGTTCCAGATCGGACAAAGCACGATGGGCCATACGCAGGCGGCGGGTCCGCCGATCCCGTTCCCGTTTCGGCCAGGGTTCGATGATCCCCCAGTTGATGTTCATCGGCTGGAAGTGTTCCGCATCTGCATGACTGATGTAGTACGTCAGTGCACCCATTGCGGTCGTCCGGGGCGGTGGCTCCCACGGAATCTGCCGCAACCAGCAGGCCATTGCCATCGCGGCCACGAATCCGGACGCCGTGGACTCGATATATCCCTCCACACCGGTGATCTGACCCGCAAAGAAGATCCGCGGATCCGCGCGTAACTGATAGGCCGCATTCAGTAATCGCGGAGAACAGATAAACGTGTTCCGGTGCACCATACCGTACCGCACAAAGACCGCATCATGCAGTGCGGGGATCAATCGAAACACCCGCTGTTGTTCCGGAATACGCAACGTGGTTTGAAACCCGACCATGCTGTATAACGTCGCAGCAATGTTGTCCTGCCGGAGTTGAACGACGGCGAATGGTTCTCGTCCGGTCCGGGGATCGATCAATCCCACGGGTTTCAGCGGACCGTACAGCAGTGTCTCATATCCCCGACGCGCCATCTCCTCGATGGGCAAACACCCCTCGAAGAACCGCAACTCCGCGATGCTCTCAAAGTCCTTGAGTGGATACCGCTCGGCCTGACACAGCGCCTCCCAGAACCGCCGGTACGCTGTTTCGTCCATCGGACAGTTGATGTAATCATCGCCTCCCTTGCCGTATCGAGAACCGCGAAATGCATACCGCATGTCGATCGAATCCGCTTCTACAATCGGCGAAACCGCGTCATAGAAGTGGAGTTGTCCGACACCCGTCAGCCGGCGGATCGATTCCGCCAGCCGCGCGCTGGTCAACGGACCGGTGGCGATGAGGACCGCATCCGCATCCGGGATGTCCGTGACCTCCACACGATGAATGCGAATTCGCGGATGGGATTCGAGCGCCCGGGTCACCGCACGCGCAAACAATTCCCGATCGACGCCCAATGCCCCACCGGCGGGAACCGCGTGCTGATCGGCCATACGCATGATCAGCGAGCCTACCCGCCGGAGTTCCTCCTTGAGGAGACCGGCCGCATGGGTCAAATCCCGGGATCGAAACGAATTGCTGCAGACGAGTTCGGCAAAATAGGGCGTACGATGCGCCGGTGTGGAAACGACCGGTCGCATTTCATACAGGTCGACATGCCACCCCTGTGCAGCCAATTGCCATGCTGCCTCAGAACCGGCAAGACCACCGCCGATTACCACAATCCGCAGCGAGGGATATGACATATGTTTTCCTCCCGGTCCATCCGATGTGGAATCCGTGCAGGGAGTGACCGCGCGTGTTCACGTGGACACGGGACTCGGGGCGGCCTGCAGCGTTTTCGTGTCCATCTTGATATTGGCACTGAACGACCAGTAATGGGGTAACCGGCTGACCCCCACCTCCTGGCGATCGTTGAACACACGAAATGTATACATGCAGTGATGATAATCGTACGGATATCCGTCCCGTCGATGCACGGCAACGTCCAGATAGTATAAACCTTCCGTCAGCAGTAACGGATCAATACGGCACGTCACCCATCCGGTGCCCTCCATGTATTTGGGGGCAAACTGTTCCATGTCCGTATTCGTACCATAACAATGGACACCACTTTCGGAAAAGATCCCGATGCCGAAGACAAAATCCTCCACAGGCCGATGCGCACGGACCCGCATGTGAATGACCATGGGTTCCCCGGTGCGGAACGTTCGGGTGGGTTCCTGACGCGCATTGCGCAATTCGACATCCACAATTTCCACCGTGCGATCCCCCCAGCGTTTGGGTGCCAGCGATTCCCGGGACGCGGCCACGGTATCGACCGTCGACGCGGGCGTTTCCATCAGGCGACGTGTCTCCTGACGCGCCACGTCCATCCGATACAGTCCGACGACTTCTCGCGGGTCTCCGATCCGTTGAATGCGCCCCTTTTTCAGCCAGACCGCCACATCACAGAATTCTTCCACCAGTCCGAGTACATGTGTTACCAGGATGATCGTCTTTCCGGCACGTTTAAACGCATACATCTTTTCCAGACACTTGTGGGTAAACGCCTCGTCGCCCACGGCGAGGACTTCATCGATCAGCAGGATATCCGGATCGACGTGCACGGATACAGCGAATCCGAGTCGCATGAACATTCCCGACGAATACGTTCGCACCGGATTATCGATGAACTCTTCCAATTCGGCGAAGCGAATGATCTCGTGCATACGTTCTCGAATTTCCCTTCGCGAGAGGCCCAACATGATCCCGTTAATGTAGATATTCTCTCTGCCGGAAAGTTCCGGATGAAACCCTGCACCGAGCTCAATCAACGACGCCACACGCCCGTGGACCCGCACGCTGCCCCGCGTGGGTTGTGTGATGCCCGCAATGATCTTCAACAGGGTACTCTTACCGGATCCGTTGGGTCCGATGATGCCCAGCGTCACTCCCCGGGGTACCCGCAGATGGATCCCCTCCAGCGCAACCAGGATCTCTTCCGGTTTCAGAGCGCGAAAGAGATCGCCCTTGAGCAGGGCCGACTTTAACGTGAGAAACTGATGACTGAACGCACGACGCTTAAAATACTTGGCCACATCGATCAGTTCGACAGCCAGGTCCTGCATTTCAGATTTCCTCAACAAAAGTATCCCGCACACGGTCAAAAAACGCGTAGATCATGAGGAACGCAATCGCGGACAGGAGGGTAAACCCTCCAAGCATGGTCCAGTCCGGCCAGCGACCGTAAAACAGGACGGCGTGGTATCCCTCGATCAGGTAGGTCACCGGATTCATGTACAGCAACTGGCGCAGCGCGGCAGATTGTTGCAGGGCGGGCAGATCCAGGGAATAGATAATCGGTGTACTGAAAAACCAGAGTGTCAACAAGTTGGCCACGAGGTCCCGAAGATCCCGAAAATACACGGTCAGCGCGGCCACGAGCAACCCCAGTGCCAGCGTGAAGATAAACTGGGCACCCATGACCACGGGAAGCGTCACCAGAGAGACGTGCAGTCGCAGGTGAAACCAGAGTGCGAACCCCAGATAGATGATCAGACTCAATACAAAATGGACCCCGTTGGACAGAATGTATACGATCGGCAACACTTCCGCCGGGAACACGATCTTCCGGATGAGCGCACTGCCGTCCAGAATGGACGAACACGCCTGCATGATGCTGGACTGCAACCATATCCAGGGCAACAGTCCACTGGCAAGAAACAACACATACGGAGAAGTCGAGGGATCCCGTTGTTCCAGAATGTAGGTAAACACGATGCTGTAAATGATCAGCATGAGCAACGGATTGACGAGCGACCACAGAAACCCGAGTACCGAGCCGCGATAACGTCCCTTCAGTTCCCGGATGACCAACACGTAGATCATCAGCCGGTACTGCCATAAACGTGTAAGCGAACGCAGTATCATACCCTACACCTGACACGCACAATGGAATCTGCACGCGATACACGCCGGACCCTCATTATAGACCAGCCCGCATGGCACGTCACCCGCTTTTACTTACTGCAATCGGGACAGGCCATGGGACACCGTGGGTCCCCATGCGGTCATGCGCTA
>CAZIRO010000171.1:0-5794 GCA_964541595.1 uncultured Acidobacteriota bacterium | reverse complement strand
CGCGCAACTGATCGGTCAGCACTCGCCTGTGGACCTCCTCACGGGACGCCTCATCCTCGTGCAGTAGACGCAAAAATTCCTCACGGATTACGGTTCATCTCCCGTCAGGATCTCGAGATCCGGTATATCCTCAAAGTCCCTTCGATTCAGCGTGAGCAGCGGAATGCCGTGTCGGATCGCGCACGCCGCGATCCACGCGTCCTCCGCCGCGAGCGGGCGCCCGATGCGTCGCCGATGCGCCCGGATCTGCCCCCAGATGCGACACAGCTCCGCATCGTACGGCACCACCGCAAACCGCCGGAGCCACCGGTCGAGTTCCGCACGGCGCCGTTTTCCCCAGTTGCGAACCTCCGCCCATTGCCACAGTTCGGCTACCGTCTGGAACGACAGGCAGGGCACGGCACCCGCCGGCCACCCGCGCAGCGACCCCGCACGCTCCCCTCCGCGCATCAGGACGCTGCACACGTCCGTGTCGATGAGTACGTACTCGCTCACGCCCGACGCCTCCGCCGGATTTCCGCAAGCAGTGCATCGGCCTCCGCGTCGTCCAGAATTGCCGCCGCAAGTTCATCGGGCTGTTCGACGGGTCGAACGCCGCGGGCGATCCCGGCGAGATCCGCATCCCGCCAGAACGTGTCAGCCCGTTCCATACCGTTCCAGATTTCCTCCTCCCGGACGCCGAGGGCCCGGGCGATGCGGCGTCGTGTTTCCGGTCCCGGGACGTATCCGTGCCGCTCGATATCCGATAGCGTTGCCGGACTCACGCGGGCGCGCACGGCCAGTGCTCGCAGGGAAAGGCCCTTGCGCTTTCGGATCTCCCGCAGTGCGTGCATCGTTTGCTCCTTCATTGTTATCATCATTATTATTATTTAACATCGTACGCGTCCCGTGTCAACCGACACCCGCCGTGGACCACCCGCGCAGTACCTCGAGGCCGCTATGGAATGGGTCCGGTCCCAAAGCGGCGTGACTCAAGGGGTCGTGGACATTGCGGTGGCCACTGACGGGCACCGGTGTGCCGTGCAGTGGCCACGCCGTTGTGGCGGTCACGGTCATGACCGGGCGACCGATCGAGGTCGTCCCCTACACCGTTCTGTTGCGCGTCTTCTTATTCCTGTCCTTCTTGACAAACTGGAGAGTTCGCTCCTATTTTTTAAATAACCAGATCAGGAGGGTCCTGTGCGTATCGTCGGGATTCTGGAAGCCAAAACGCACCTGTCCAGACTGATCGAGGACGTCCTTGCCGGTGAGGAAATTCTTATCGTACGTCGGGGACGACCTGTGGCACGACTTGTTCCTGTTGAGGCCAATACGGCACGACGCCCGCTGGGGTTTGTCCCCGGAAACGTGCCCGATGCCTTCTTCGCGCCCCTTCCCGAAGAAGAACTCCAGGCGTGGGAAGGATAGAAAAATGCGCCTGCTCCTTGATACACATGTTTTCCTCTGGGCACTGATGACTCCCGGAAAACTTTCACAAACATCCCGGAAAGCCATCGAATCACTCCAGAACAGTCTGTACATTTCAGCCGCATCCGCATGGGAAGTGGCGACCAAGGCCCGTCTTGGACGTCTTACCGGGGCCGAAGCGGCGGTCCAGGGATTCCAGTCGCACATCCGTCGCATGGGGGCAGTGGAACTTCCCATTACCGTCGAACACGCCCTGCTCGCTGGAAGACTCCCGCACCCGCATCGGGATCCGTTCGACCGTATGCTCGCCGCGCAGGCTCTACTGGAGGGTCTGGTCATGGTAACGTCCGACCCGGTGTTTTCCGATATGGGTATTTCCGTCCTGTGGTAGGGTCGGCCGGTCAATCGCCGTGACGGACGGCCTGACGGGCTTCGTCCAGTGAAGTGTCCAGAATACGCTCGCAGAGTTCAATGGCGTATTGCCACACGCGTTGTGCGCCTTCCTCGTCCACCCGCTGAAACCCATGCTCCAGATAACACAGATTGCGCGTTTGCTGCAGGTCCTGTAAATGTTTCTGCATGTTTTCGTTCAGGGTCACCAGACCCATGCTTTCCAGCAGGCTCAATCCAGTGGTCAGTGCAAGGTTGCGCGGTAACTGCGTGGCCCGGATGCGTTCAAGATAATCGGAACGGACCGCATCACCCAGTGCATCCCAGTTCGGTCGCCACGGATTGACCCCTGCGCGCAACAACCGTCCCTGGACGGCCATTTCCACCGCACGATATGCCCGCAGCACGCTGTCCGTCGGTCGACCCTCCCGGATGCGACGTGCACCGTTTTCCAGTGCGTCCGCCGGTAGCAGTTCAAAATCGGTGAGATCGGGAATCGATCCGTTCATCATGTTTCGAAGGTCTTCTGTCAATTTGCGCAATTGTTTCCCGGGTTCCATGAGACGTACGACCCATCGTGCGATGTCGCCGACCTGCGGGTCATCCTTCAACATCTTTGCCGGGGCGTATATCCTGCGTAGGGTTTGCCATGCGAGGTCATAATCGAACTCATCCCACAGGTACAGCATCTCGGTAGCCTTTCGCACAAATCCGGCGCGTCCCGTTTCCGGTAGACGGGATGCAAGAGAACGCGCATCCCGGTATGCAGAACATTGCAGGTTCCTGATGACTCTGCTGACGATCTCCTTCACCCATCAGGTTCGACTGACGTGCATAAAGCCACTGGTCACCCGTCCTGCTTCGTCGCGGACAATACCACCAATATAATCCAGAAAGAGTTCCCCCTGTAGAGGCGCGTTCAAAGCGGCGTATACGGCGGCTGCGGACATCGCTTTGGTACCACCAGTAAAATTGACGATTACCCTGTCCATTTCGGAAATTTCTTCAAAAATCCTGCTTAATATGTGGATAATTTCTTCGATGTTTTCCGGATCGGGGATTTCGCGCGGGTGCACTCGCATTCCCAGACGCTCCGCCAGCTGTTTCGCCTGGGCGGCAATCTCGAACGGTTCGGGTGATTTCTGCTGCTGGAACGCCCGACCGTAGGTTAAGATCACGATTGCGGGTTCGGAGAGTTTTTCCGGCGGATATTCCCGGTGCAACTCCCGAATGGCCTTGATGATCGGGTCTAATGTTGTTCCGACGGTGAGCACCAGTGCGACTCTCATGGTCGCGTCCTCCCTAAAAGATTATTTGACGTATTCCTCTGATCACACCACCACGGATTCGGGTTCCCCGAGCGGGGGACGGCCCCAGCCGGAGGTTTCCACGCGGGGTTCACACCCGCGGCACAGAAAATAGTACCGCACGCTGTCCGTATCCCAGTCGATGATGCGTTCCAGCCGTTCTTTCAGTTCGGCGAACGTCCGCATATCCAGGCGACACTCGTAGACGCTACGCTGCACGCGCACGCCGTATTCCAGCAGCAGGTCAGCCGCGTGCGCACGCAACCGATCGTCCGAGATGTCGTAACTGACCACGACCAGCCACTGACGGTCTGCCATATGCACCTCCGGCGTTTCTGATCTTTCGTTATTCCTCTTTCGTCACTTCCCGTCGCTTTTTCTACAGAGATCAGGACAGGAAATGGGGCACAGGGTGTCCCGATCCGGCGACAGCATGGTCCCACCTTCCGGAGTCAGTATTTCCCAACACCTGACACCTGAGACCTGGGACCTGAGACCTGGGACCTGACACCCGACACCTGGCACCTGACACCCGGTGGCCACTGGCCATCCGTTCATCCGGTCCATCCTCTGTCCCATTGCCTGTCCCGATCCCAGTTTTCTACCATCACTTTATCCCCACGTCACTTCTCTTCATGTATACCACACGAACGGTTGCCAGTTCGTCCCTTCGCGCACCGCACGGGCGAACCGGCGTGCCTGCTGCACAATGAGGTCGTCCCAGGTCCAGGTGCGTCCCTCCCAGGGGTCCGTGGTTTTCTCATGCAAGCGGTGTTCCCACAGTCCCAGGAATTTCTGCAACCCGGAGTTACTCAATCGAACCGGGCGGGCGTCCGTGTCGTCGTCCACGGTTTCGAAATCATCGGGTCCCATCCGATGGCGCACGATGAGGTCCCATACGAACGTATCCACCAGCGCCGGGCGAAACGGTTCCATCAGATCCAGGGCCAGCGCGGGTTTGCCGAACCCCATATCGTGCAGGCACCCCAGGTAGGGATCCAGTCCCACCTGCTGAACGGCATGCAGTGTGCGCGTGAGCAGCAACGTATAGGCAAAACTGAGCAATGCGTTCGCCGGATCCCGCGGGGGTCGCCGCGTGCGGCGTTCAAATTGAAAGAAGGGATCGTCAATGATGCTCCCCAGTGCCCGGAAGTATGCGGCCGCGGCTTCGCCCTCGATGCCCCGCAGTTCATCCAGCGACAGTGCACGGTCAACGGCCTGTAGATTCCGCCGCAACTGGTGAATGGTCTCCTGAAGCAGGGAACTCCTGCGGTGACGCTGCCGATGCCGCAGGACAGTGCGGGCATTCGTGATCTTCGCGTGAACCACGCTGCGTGCCCATAGCAGGCGTTGCCGCGTATCCTGCAGACGTGCGAATTGCTGATGCCGCAGTTCGATATTTCGGGAAAACGGACCGATCAACCGGCCCCGGTATTCGCCGTTGCGTCCGAGGAATACGGTATCAATCCCCCGCCGCAGTACCAGATAGATGACCGATGGACTCAACCGGATCCGGCCCCAGAGACAGATCTGGTCGAGTTGACGCGTCCGCAGCGTGGTCAGGACGGTCCGGTTCTTACTGACCACGATCCGTTGTTTGCGTGCGTACAGGATCGCACCCTGTTCCGTGACGTGTGCAACCCGCATGGTGGATTCCTGTAAACGTACGTTTCGGTACGCTTCCGGAATGTTTGATCCACCATTCGAAATGTGCAATCTGCCATTCGCCATTCGCAATTCCTTCTCATTCCGTTTGCCATTCGAGTTCGTCCCGATCGTTCATACGAATGCATACGTTGCCGATGCGCAGTTCCCGATCGCCGGACTGTTGAAAGTACGTCCGTAACCGTTCCGTGAGCCGTTCCAGATGGATACGGATCTCTTCCGACCGTCGGGTCAGATCCAGCCACTGACCGGCAACCTGTTCGATTTCCATCTGGTCCCATTCTTCCGCCGGCATCGTATCGCGCATACGCAGGAACAGCACGGGTGTGGGGTACCCGAGTTCCGGTTGATTCGGACATTCGCAGGGGTATGCCCGCGTGATGTGCGGAATGCGCTGCCGGATTTTCGGGCAGCTCATCGGATTGCCGCGTAGAGGACTCTTGAGACGCAACTGCGCGTAGGCATTGACACACTCGTCCAGGATGGTGTTCACGGCGTCCACGCCGTGCGTGAGGTATCCGAACGTGTGGACGATGACGAGTTGTTCATCATAGGTCAACTGATGTGTATGGCGCGCTTTTTCCACCAGTGCCCGCAATGCGGCACAGAATGTTGTCAGTGTCTGGAACTCCGGATCGGCTTCCGGATAGTACGTCGGCTGTTCGACGGCGATGATCTCACGGGCTTCCCGTTCCTCGACGGTCAGCGGTTCCGACGACATGGGAACCGTCACGGCCGTTTTCTGCCATGACCGGGCGCGTTCCACGACCGGTTCCGGATCCAGTCGTGTACAGGCGAAGAGCGCATCCAGGGGTTGCAGTATGGCGGTACCGTCCGTCTGCAAGAAGAGACACCGCCGACCCGTACGACGGTGAATCCCCAGGGGAATTTTGATCAGGTTGCCGAGTTGATCAGGCGCGAGTTCCGCCTGCCGGGGAAAGATTTCATAGTGCAGTCCGGCGGGCCGGGGCTGCAGACGGGCCACTGTCTGACCGATCGTGCGCGCAATCCCGGCGTCCATAGGG
>CAZIRO010000170.1:0-5836 GCA_964541595.1 uncultured Acidobacteriota bacterium | reverse complement strand
CCTTAGTGATTTGTTTCCCAAGTTCGTATTGGACGCAGATGCACGCAGACAGACGCAGGTTAAGAAATCTATCTGCGCGCATCCGCGTCCATCTGTGTCCCATCCCCTCAACCTCCGACACCTTTTTCGCCACTTCACTTTGGAAACAAACCACTTAGTGGTTCATTTCCAAAGTGAAGTGATAAAAAAGGTGCCCGGAGGTTGGGGGATGGGACCCAGATGGACGCTAATAGGTTTTTAACCTGCGTCTGTCTGCGTGTATCTGCGTCCGATACGAACTTGGGAAATGGACCACTTAGTGGTCCATCGCTCCAATGCAGTGGCACAACAAACGCCGGGAAGTGAGGGGGGCCAGCAACGGGTTACCGTGTCCCCTTTTCCCGCGTTACCTCCCCCGCCCGCCACGGTTGTTTTCCGCACACCATCTCGAAAATGCACCATGCCATACCGCACGCGCGCCGTCCCCTGTCCCATTGCCCGCCCCGGCCCCCGGGAGGGTGCTCTGAACTCGGGACAGGAAATGGGACACGGGGTGTTCCCGGTGGACCACGTGATATACGGTTGCCCAGGATGCGCGGACACCTGACACCCGGCACCTGACACCTGGGACCTGACACCTGTTCCCGGCGTCGACCGGTCCATCCACTCATCCGGTGCATCCCCGGTCCCATTGCCTGTCCCGAACTCGGAGTGCTCACTTTCACCGACCGGCCGGTTCTGTTAAGATAACGTGCACACCGGACGTTTTATGCTGTGCAGGGGTGCTGCATGTACTGGTTCATTGAACGTCATCGTGAGGATACGGGTTTTCTCATTGGTGCACGGATGGTCCATACGTATCAAAGTGCGTTTCAGACCATTGCGGTACTGGAAACCGAGACCTGGGGACGCGTACTGGTCATCGATGGGCTCGTGCAGATGACCGATCGGGACGAATTCATCTATCACGAAATGATCGCCCATGTTCCCGTCATGTTGCATCCAGATCCGCACCGCGTGCTGGTCGTTGGCGGGGGCGACGGCGGCACCGTACGCGAGCTGTTGCGTCATCCCGAAGTGCGTGACATCGTGCTGTGCGAGATCGATCCGAAAGTGGTCGAAGTGGTGCGGACGCACTGGCCGGAAATGCGGTCGGTTTTTGAAGACCATCGCGTCACGGTCGTCCATACGGACGGCAGTCAGTATATGCAGCGTGTGACCGAGCAGTTTGATCTTGTGATCGTCGATTCGTCCGATCCGGTTTCGTACTCCCGCAGTCTGTTTAACAGTCATTTTCTCCAGGCGGTGTACCGCGCGTTGCGTCCGGGCGGAATTTATGTCACCCAGTGCATGTCGCCGATTCATCATCTGGAATTCATTCGGGGGTTTTTACAACAGGCCCGACGCGCGTTTCCGGTGGTCAGGACGTATACTGCACCCGCGCCGACGTATCCCGGTGGCTGGTGGAACTTCGTGATCGCCTGTAAGGATCGCCCCTTCCCGGAGGGATTTGCCCCGATGGCCCATGATGCCCATTTTCTGGAGTTTACCCGGTACTACAATCTGGAGATCCATCGGCAGGCGTTTGCTGTACCGAATTTCCTGGCAAAGGAGTTGGCTTATGCGTCTTGAAGACATTACCCGTGAAGTCGCGCGTCGCACGGAGTTGCATGTCACCGACCGTTCGATCGAGCGAATTCTCCAGGCGCTTTTGCGGACAAACGACTTCTGGGAAGTCGTTGACCTGGCGGACGAAATCGTGCCGATCGTTGCCGAAACAATTCGTGTGTTGCAGGAACAGGGATGGGTGCGGATCGAAGGAAAAGCCGTCCAGTTGACCGAAACAGCCCACCGGACACTGACCGCTGGCTGGCATATCCGGCCGTTGCCGGAAGTGCGGTGTCTGCGGTGTGAAGGACGGGGCGTGGACCCCTTTCGCCTCCCGCAGGACAAGATCGATCAGTTCTACGCCATTCAGGCCGAACGGCCGCGTGCCGTCATCGAGTATGACCAGGGGTACATCACGCCGGAATCGACCCTGGCACGGTTCGCGTTTGCCGATGCCAAAGGGGATATCCGGGGACGGCGGGTGCTCATCCTCGGCGATGACGATCTCGTGAGCATCGCAACCTGCCTGTTCGGGGAGCCCCGGGAAGTCGTGGTGGTCGAGATCGACCAGCGGCTCGTGGAATTCATTGAGCGGTGGGCACGCGAGTTTCAATGGCCACTGATCGTACGCCAGATCGATCTGAGTCAACCGCTGCCCGGAGAGTATATCCGTGCGTTTGATACGTTCCTGACCGACCCGCCGGAGTCCGTGCCGGCATTCCGTGCGTTTGTCGGGAGAGGGATTGCTGCACTGCGCGGCGCCGGGTGTGCGGGGTATTTCGGATTCACCCGGCGGGAGGCAACACTGCGGAAGTGGTACGATATCGAACAGTATCTCATCCGCCAGGGCGTGGTCATTACGGATATTCTGCACAACTTCCACGCGTACGTAAACTGGGATTATGCGCCGAAGACCCGCGCATGGCGTTTGGCACCGGTGAAGTCGGTACCGGAAAAACCCTGGTACCGTTCCGGTCTGTTTCGCATTGAAGTACTGGAAGAGGCGCGTGGGGAGGTGGACACCGTCTTTGAAGTGAGCACGTTCAACGATGCGGAAGCGTCGACCACGTGACAATTCACGGTGAACGTTTGCCGTCACGGCCATCCGCCGTTGAGTTGCGGATGGACGTGCAGAGGTGATGTCAGCATGTGGCCATCGCAGTGGGGTGTGCGAACGTGGCTGGGCGTGTGGGGGATGCTCGTCTGCAGCGTCTTCCGCGTGCATGCGTTTCCCCATGCGGTGTTACAACATGGTGCATGTGTTCGATTCGACGCGATCCGCACGTCTATCGCCTGGATAGACACGGATGCCCGCATCACGGACGCACTGCGCACGTCGGTGGTGGTCATGCTCCGGTCCGGGGCTCCCGGACGTGCCCTGCGGTTGCTCCGGGTGTGGACACTCGTTCAGGGGGACGACCCCTGCCTGCACCTTCTGCGCATCCGGATATACCGCCGGCAGGGATGGTATTCCCGCGCATGGGCACAGATGCGGGCGCTATACGCCCGGTACCCCAACCGTCCGGAGGTTTTGCGAGAGTATCTGGACATGCTGGCGTTCTTCGGGGCGTGGTCGTCCATTGCGCGCCTGATCCGGGCCCTGCCACCTGAAACACGGGATACGGTATCCCCCGGATGGCTGCAACGGGTCCGCACCGCTGTCACCGTCACCCGGAATATGCGCACGAAGGCCACCCCGCACTTTATCGTGCACCTGCATCCAGTGGTCTCACAGGGGTGGGGCGCATGGATTGCCCGCACGCTGGAGGACGCGTATCGCACTACCCGGGACTTCCTTCCGGAATCCGAACCGGGTACCCCCTGGATCGTCTGGGTGGGTCCTCCGGAAGTCCTGCGGGTACTGGTTCCGGAATCCGCACTTCCCGCGGGCATGTTTGACGGTCGCATATGGATACGCTTTTCCGGGCAGCGGATGGACGTCCGGGTACTGCGGAATACGATCGCCCACGAGGTCTGTCACGCCGTGCTGCATACGGCGACACGGGGAGAAGCCCCGGCCTGGCTGCATGAAGGTTGGGCCAGCTGGTGCGGGCAGACGGCGGCAGGGACCGCACCGCACCTCGCGCGTGTGTCCCGCCGGGACCGTTTGCCGGAAGCGGCCGCGCTGTTCGCCATGGCGCCCACGCCGTTACACCGTCAGGGTGGACCGACCATGGATGCTGTCGCAGCCGCATGGCTGGATACACTGTTGCGCCTGTACGGCCCCCGCACGTTTCGGCAGTGGATTCGAACCATGCACACCGGCATCGATTGGCGCACAGCGTTCCAGCACGTGTATCGGGCAACGCCGGAGACACTGTACACCCGGTGGCGGAACGCAGTCCTGTTGCAACCGTAAAGGCGGCTTACTGCTGTTGCCGACCGGGGGGTTTGCCTCCCATCATGTTGCCCAGTGCTTCCGCAAACGAGACCACACGATAATCTTTCGGCAGTTGCAGAAAGTCCTCCGGTGCAGTGGTGTCCGTGGACACGAGTTCCGAGGTGGTCACACGACCACCCTGGAGTGTGACTTTCTGGTATACGGGTACCCCATCATACGGGGGTTGTTTGCCCTGCATGATGGCACTGAGCGGACTGGGGGGCTGATCCTCCCGCGTGTCCATCCCCTGCATCATCCGGGTGAACGGTTCCATCATGGACGCGATTTCCTGCAGGATACCGTAAAACGTCTCTCGCGATAGACCGACATCCGCATATGCGGCGATACAGGCCGTCCCCACTTTCTGGTTTCCCCGCAGGATAGTATATTCCGTGCACGTGTACTGCCCGTGTTTCATCCCGGTTTTGCCTTTTTTGAATGTCCAGTCACCACCGTTCGCGGCGGATTGTCCCTTCCGGGCTTTTTGCTGTTCCTGCATTTTGCGCATCTGTTCAATAAATGGCGCCAGCATCTGCGCGAGTTGATCCACGTCCTCCCGCGTGATCCGCATGACAATCTTTCGGCCGTGTTGAATGATGTATAGCGTTTTCTGGTCACTTTGATAGATCATATCCGCACACTGTTCCGGTTGGGTACATTCCGTTTTGATGTGCAGGTTTTTTCCCTGAAAGTAAATGTCCACTGTCTGTTCCTGCTGCACCTTCTCACCCTGCTGCACCGTGACGTGGATCTTGAGATGTTGCACGTCAGCCGCGGCGACCGAACCGGCGAGTCCGACAATGAGGACCGCGCCGATCCAGTAGCGTGTCGAACACAGCCATTCCATGATGTTGCCTCCAAACGGAATATGGGTTGGCATGGGTATACATTTTTTATAGCAGTTGCGCCAGCATATGCCGTACGAACGCGATATGGAGTCGATGGCCTCCCCGGTATACCCGGATATGCACGCGCGGCCATCCCCCGCCGAGCAGGGCCAGGTCTCCCATCAGATCGAGGATTTTGTGCCGTACGAACTCGTCGGGGAACCGCAGTGGGGGGTTCAACAGCCCGTGGTCCGTCAGGATCAGGGTGTTCTCCGGGGATGCCCCGTATGCGCGGCCCCGTTTGAACAGATGCGGGGCGTCCCGCATGAATCCGAACGTCCGCGCCGGCGCAATTTCGTGCACAAAATCGATCGTTTCCATAACCCCGGTCCAGGACTGGGTTCCGATCATCGGATGATCGAACACGATAGTATATTCCACCCGCCACCGATCGGAGGGTGTGGCCCTTAACCAGGCCGTTTCATGCTGGACACGTACGGGTGTATGCAATGTGTGCCGTGGCCAGGGAAAATCGGTATCCTGCAGGATCGGCAGCAGTCGCTCGACAAACGGACGTGCACTGCCGTCGAGGATCGGGATCTCGTCCCCATCGACGTCGATCCATACACCGCCGATGCGCAGTCCCATGAACGTGGCGAGCAGGTGTTCGACCGTTGTGACGGCATCGTCCGCCACACCGAGCGTGGTCGCATGATGGGTATCGATGAGATGCCGCAGCGATACGGGCCAGACGCGGGAAGTTTTCCCGGTCCGGCGGCGCAGGATCCAGAACGATCCCATCGTTTCCAGCAGATGCGTCCATTCGCTGACCGGAATCGGTTCCAGGCGCACCCGTTGCACAGTACCGCTGTGCACGCCGGTGCCTTCCCACGATGCGGGTTGTGTCAGCATGCGCGTGTACATGGTCGCCTCGTTCAATTGCGCAGCGGTCGGCGGTATGCCAGGATGTGGGCAATTCGCTCATATGTCTTCGGTTGCTTACACAGGGTGAGAAACGTTTCGCGCTCGAGGTCCAGGATGT
>CAZIRO010000169.1:0-5844 GCA_964541595.1 uncultured Acidobacteriota bacterium | reverse complement strand
TGCGCCATTCGCCATCCAGAATTCACAATCCAAAATCTGAAATCGGGACAGGCAATGGGACACGGCGTGGCCCAATGGACCCCACGATATACTGTCAACCAGGATACGCGGATACCTGCCACCCGGGACCGGAGACCTGGGACCCGACACCCGGTGTCGACCGGACCATCCGCTCATCCGGCGCATTCCCTGTCCCATTGCCTGTCCCGATCGCAGAAAATCTCTTCCGGAGTGTTCCATGCGTCGGATTCAATGGGTCGGTCTGGTCGTGGCCCTGCTGGCATTGACGAATGGGGGCACATTCCTGTGGAGACACCTGCAGTGCCGGAACGACGCACGGCAGTTGCAGCATCAGATCACGCGATTGCAGATCGAGGCACAGCGTCTGAATCAGCAACTGGCAGAATCCCGTGCACGTGTCGAACAGATGCAGGTATGGGCACAGTTCGGTCAACTGCAGCGGTCGTTGAATACGATCAACGATGAATTGAACAATCTCAATTTCGGACTGGCGCAGGAGTCCGTCGATCTCCTGGCAACGGCGATTCAGAACGGAACGTACGGATCACAGTTGACACAACATGCGGATCGGCTACTCGCTTTACTCGATGAAGTGCGCGCGGCAATTCGCCAGAAGGACGAACGTACGGCACGCCGGTTACTCATCGAGTTCAATCGCGCAGCGCTGGAGGTCCTTTCTGGATTTGCACCATTGGAAGAAGAGCCTGAAGCGCAGTGAGAGGAGTGCCCATGTCTGAACGGACTGCACGGTGCGGACGGACCGTCCGACCGGAACGGTGCGGTCCCGGAACGGACATTACGGTTGCCACGCGTACTGGACCTTGACCAGGATCTGTTGCTGATCGTGCCGCCAGTGGGTTCCGAAATCGGCCCAGCGAAGGTTCAGGACGATAAAGACGTCCAGAACGGACCGCCAGGTCCAGCGAAAACGGGTCTGTGCCCCTATGGATCGCGAAAGATTGTCGTATTGAATGAACGTACTGACCGTCACATCCGGGGTGACAGCGACTTCCAGGCGGGTTTGCAGCAGCAGGATCGAAAACCGTCCTGTCGACAGGTCCCCGCGGTTCGATTCTCCCTGCACTGCGAACTGCACGTGCGGTGACGGACGCACGCCCAGTGTCCATTCCCACCGATGCATATGCCCGTCATAGAACGGTCCCGTTTCATAAGACAGGCGCACGTTCCACCAGCGGCGCGCGGCAGTTTCGATCTGCACCCGGCTGCGTGTCCAGTGATATGTCCCCGCCAGTACATGGACCGTTTCCGTAATGGCAAAATCTTCCGGTACACGTTCCCACTGGGGAATGACATTGATCTCGAACCGGTCCCCGCTTTCGAGCAACCAGTTGATCGGGCTGGTGAACGCCCGTGCACGTTGCACGCGACCGTCTTCACCCAGTACGAATTCCAGGAACGCCTCATGGAACATCTGTCGCACCCAGGACCATTTCGGCCGGGGTTTGTACTGGATCCCCATATTCCACTTCCAGATACACCGCCAGGGGACGAATCCCAGGGGTGGATCGAACCCCATACCGATGTACTTGAATATCAACGCGACGTCCCACAGGTCGTTCGGGTAATCGATCTTCACGCCCCAGGCCACCGGGCGACCCTCCGGTTCCGGGTGCAGATGCACCAGTCCCCACAGGCCGATCAGGAAATTTTTATCCCCCCGGAAGTGGCTCGTTTTGTAAATAAAATCCAGGCCCAGCAGGGGGCCACGGCCGGTACCGGCGGGATCGCCTGCGGTCACGATCATGCCCGCCTTGGATTCCGCCCACAGATTGCGGAACACCCGTGCGGCAAGGAGATTCGTTCGGGGTACCAGTCCTTCCACGGGACGGGTCAACACGTCCAGGATCCCGAAATTCCATGCACCCCATCGTCCGGTGACCTTCATAGCGCCGTCCAGAGGAATGACCTGTCCCCGTAACAGACCGATCCGTCGGGAGAAAAACGGAATCACATCCCAGCGCGGTCCCACCCGCAGACCGAGGCCGAAATCGAACACGTCCGCACCCTCGAGGAAAAACGTCCGTTTTTCCGGGAAGAACAACGGGAACCGTGTCAGATTGATCTGACGGGCGTCGACTTCTGTTTCGGCGAAATCCGTATTCAGGGAGAGCAATGCGGAGACGTTTCCTCCCGGTGTGGCCATAACGTCCAGTCCCAGATCCCATCGGTTTGCGGGTGTCTCCGGCCAGAACCGTTGACGTCCGCCCAAGAAGTACGGCCGGATGGTGAGCCCCGTACCGGTATGGAACGATGGCAATCCCCGAAGGATCCCGGCGCGTGCCACGTGGGAAACCTTGAAATTCCGTATTGGTGATGCCCAGCGGTCGACCTCCTGAAACCGTTCGATCCGCCGTTCCACGTTAAATCCCCAGCGGTCCAGACCCGGACGAAACCGGATCGACCGGATGGGAATCCAGATCTCGGCGGTCCATCCGTCCGCGGTGTAATGCGTCCGCGCGTCCCAGATACCATCCCAGTTGGCGTTTTCCCCCTCACCCTCGCGGGCAACGAGTGCATCGTAACGTGCCCCCGCGGGATTGACCGCGAAGACGTAACCCGTACGCCCGTCCAGAAACGGATCGATCACGATACGGATATAATCCTCCCGTTCCATGGGGTCATCTCGACGCATGGAGGTCACCGTGATCGATGCGGGGTCAGAATCGTGGCAGTACACGCCGATCCAGAGCGCATCGGCAGTCGCGAGGACATACACTTCTGTAGGAAACGTCGATGGCGCGCCCTCCCTGGGTTCGACCATGGTCAGGGGGCCGATGGGTGTTACACGTTGCCACACCGGTTCGTCGAGTTTTCCATCCAGAGAGAGCGGTGCTGTGTGCAATACCGTGACTGTCGCTACCGGTCGATCGGCAGCGAATCCACTGCTGAACAACAGTATGAACGTGCCGCACGTCAGTACTGCCGTACGCATGGGTCGCCTGCCCGACGCTCATATGTGCACGTACCAGACGGTTTCGTTGACCCCGCGGATCCATGCGGCCGGGTAGGGCAGAACCCACGGGTCCGGAGCACGCAAAATGGTGGACACAATCGATTGTTTTTCCCGACCGCTGACAAGGAAGATCACCTGGCGACTGCGATGCAAACGCGGTACCGTCAGCATAATGCGCCACCGGGGTGTTACTTCCGGCACCGCTTCCGTCGCGCAGACCCAGCGCCGGGTTTCCCGTGCCGCAGGATGATATGGAAAGAGAGACGCCGTATGGCCGTCCGTACCCACACCGAGGATGGTCACATCGAATAGATCGTTTTCGGAAGACGGAACGAACGCTTGAAAAAACGTCCGCAGCGTTTGTTCGTACTGCATGGCCGCGTCTTCCGGAGACACACATTCGGCGGGAATACGATGTACATTTTCTTCCGGAACCGAAAGCGAATCAAGCAACGTTTCCCGTGCCATCCGGTAGTTACTGTCCGGGTGGTGCGGGGGCACACAACGTTCATCCCCCCAGAAGATATGGACACGGTGCCAGGGAATGCGGGTGGCATACCGTACAGCCAGTGCGCGATAGACCGGCCGGGGTGTTCGGCCACCGGCCAGCACGAGTGTACAGATCGGGTGCGTTGCAAGTGTTGAATCGATCCAGGCAGCGATGCGCGCGGCCGCGAGTGATGCAAACCGGTTTGGATCGCGGATGTACCTCACGGTCACGTGTTGATGTTGACCCATATGTGGTCCTGCACAAGGATTCGATCCGCTTCTGCCGGTCCCCATGTGCCAGCAGGATAGGGATACACCGGAACGGATTGTTCCAGCAATGGCGCCCACAGGGCCCATGCACGTTCGACTTCCGCTTCCGACACGAACAGGGTCGGATCGCCTTCAATAACGTCAAGTAACAGTGTTTCATAGGCGTCCGGTAGCGGACCAAACGTGTCGGCATAGCGGTATTCAAACCGTACCGTGTCGAGTTGAAACCCCGGTCCCGGACGTTTGACCTGGAATCCGAGGGCAAACCCCTCGTCGGGCTGCAAATTCATCACGAGGATGTTTGGCCGGATTTTACAGTGCACAGACGGTTGAAAAATCGACACGGGTGGGCACCGGAAATGCACCACGATCTGGGTAACGCGTCGGGGCAGCCGTTTGCCAGTACGGATATAAAACGGCACCCCCTGCCACCTCCAGTTTGCGATCTCCAGCCGTGCAGCGACGAATGTTTCCGTATTCGAGTCGGCCGGGATACCGGGTTCGTCACGGTATGCGGGTACGGATCGGCCGTGCACGTTGCCTGCTGTGTACTGCCCGTACACCACCCGTTCAGGAGTAATCGGCGCGATCGCCTGAAGCACCTTGACCTTTTCGTATCGCAGATCACGCGCGGTAAACGCAATGGGGACTTCCATGGCGATCAGGGTCAGCAGTTGCATTAGATGGTTCTGGACCATATCCCGGAGTGTACCCACACGGTCGAAGTATCCGGCACAGTGGGCAATCCCGATGTCCTCTGCCACGGTGATCGTGATAAAATCGATACGGTCACGGTTCCAGAGCGATTCAAACACGGCGTTTGCAAAACGAAACGCGATCAGATTCTGAACGGTTTCCTTGCCCAGATAGTGGTCAATCCGGAAGATCTGAGATTCATCAAACCATTGATGCAGGGTTTGATTCAACTGCCGGGCAGATGCAAGGTCTCTGCCGAACGGTTTCTCAATTACCACGCGCGTCCATCCCGAGCTCCGGTGCAGTTCCGCTTCACCGATACGGTTAATGGTCGTGTGTACTGCGTCCGGAGGCAGTGCAAGATACAATACACGGTTACCTTTCAACCGGTGCGCCGTTTCCAGTTCGTGCATCCGCTGGCCCAGACGGTAAAAATCTTCCCGGAGCCCCTGACCGATGGAGTGATAATACACCCGTTGTTCCAATTGGCGGATTATCGATTCGGATACGATTCCGGCCGTATGTAATGTCTCCCGTACGAAAGTGCGATACTCCGCATCTGTCCATTTGCGTCGGGAGATACCGAGCACCACGCAACCTGCGGGAAGGTCACCGGCGATCATCCGGCGTGCAAGTGCGGGAAGCAACTTGCGTTTTGCCAGGTCGCCGGTACCTCCGAAGATCACAAACAGGTGTTCATCCCGTGGGTGGGTCATTCGGATTCCTCCGGTCGAATCGGGTGTCCCCCGAAGCGGTTTCGTAACGCGGCCAGCAGACGGTCGAAAAACGCATACGTGTCCCTGGAACGAAATCGTGCGAACAGGGCGTGCGCAATGACTGTTGCAGGCACGTCCAGATCGATCGCCTCATGCACTGTCCATCGGCCTTCACCGGAGTCTTCCACGTAAGGTGCAATGCCCCGCAGGGTGGGATTTTCCCGAAGCACGTCGGCAATGAGATCGAGCAACCAGGAACGGATCACGCTGCCGTATCGCCAGATGTCAGCGACCCGATGAAGGTCGACTGCAAAAGCAGTTTGCTTCTCCAGGAGTGCGAACCCTTCGGCATAGGCCTGCATCATACCGTATTCAATACCGTTATGGACCATTTTCACGAAATGGCCGGCGCCATTTGGTCCGACATGGCCCCATCCGCGGTCCGGTGCCGGTGCGAGTGCCGTAAATATCGGACGCAACCGCTCAACGATGTTCGGATCACCCCCGATCATCAAACAGTAGCCTTCCGTTTTGCCCCAGATGCCACCACTGGTACCAACGTCCAGAAAGTGGATACCGTGTTCACGCAGCCGTTCTGCACGGCGTATGCTGTCCTGGTAATAAGAATTCCCGCCATCGATGACCCCGTCGTCGGCGTCCAGCAACGGGATCAATATG
>CAZIRO010000168.1:0-6008 GCA_964541595.1 uncultured Acidobacteriota bacterium | reverse complement strand
CTGGGGATAGCGCATGACCGCATGCGGACCCACGGTGTCCCATGGCCTGTCCCGAATCCAGAAATAAAGTTGACATCACGCTGAATCGTTTTTAATATAGAATATGTCGCGCACCGCGTTGTGATCGATGGCTGTATACCGCTCTCGAACCCCCCGGTCGCTCATCGTGCAGACCACACGGCGGGGAACTCATGGAATCTACCGTACGAACCCGTTCTGCAGATGAAGGCGCCCCTGAGATGCCACGTTCCCCGGAGGAACATCACCTGACCGCGATCCTTGCTCTCTTTCAAACCACACTGCGGATTCTGGGATACCCCCGTGTTGATCTCCGCACATGCCTCAGCATCGTGATCCGTCACTGGATGGACCGGCACCCCCTGTACAGGACGTGGTCTGACACGATGAAAGACGAATTCACCCGGTGGATGATCGATTGGCTGTCGCATGAACCGTGGTTGCGAGAGTGGCTTGCACGTACTCTGGCCACCACGGACAGCGGTGCGCTCACCAACTCAGATCCCACCGGAACGCCCATCACGATACAGCCCTTTGAACATTTCGGGTAAAAATGTCGACTTATGTTCAGAACGGCACGGGTGAGGGGGCTATATGAGTGGGTTCGACACACCCACGACATTTCGCAATCGGCGGGTATTGCAACATCAGGGGCTCGTGCATCAGATTGCCGAATCCATCTGGGAACTCATCGGACGCGCCGTACCGCTGGAAGATCTCATCGCGTACGGGCAGATCGGGCTGATCGAAGCGGTGGAACGGTTTGATGTGAACCGGGGATGTCGGTTCAGCACTTTTGCGTATTACCGTATTCGGGGATCCATCCTGGACGGTCTGTGCAAGATGCAGGGCATCTCACGCCGCATGCTGGACCGGATCCGCTTTTTCCGCGGACTGCACGCCTGGATGATGCAATACAGCGACGCGCCGGAACGGAGGATACGTGTTCACGGTCGTTTGCAGATGCTCGAGGAACTGCTCCAGGCCGGCGCAGTGATCTTCATCATATACCATCTCCCGGAACTCGCCGAGCAACACTGCACGGATACGGGAGAAACCCAGGTCATCCGCAGCGAATGGCATTCTCAGATCCAGCGCGCGCTGCACACACTGGAACAGAATGAACGCCACATCGTGTGGGAACTCTACTACGGCGGGAAACGGTTGAGTGAAATCGCCGAATCTCTGGGTATCAGCCGTTCCTGGGCATCACGACTGCATCGACGGGCGTTGCAGAAAATCCGTGCATATCTGGAGTGTCACGTCGACATGCCCGCACACGATACCTGACAACTTCCGTGACCGTCGTACGATAATTCAATCGAACGCGCGGGGTATCCGATCGGGAGCGAAAGATATGTGACCTCTCCCCGGTAGTGCAATCGCGCCTGCCGGTCACGCACTACCGGGTTCGGTCTGAGGCGCGAATAAGTAGCCGGCCCTGCAGGAAACGGTATCATCGATCCTGCAGGAGAGTGAGGAGACCGGATGCAGCAGGATGAACTGCGAGCGGGGGACTTGCAGTCCCGTTCAATTTCCGGTACGCCGTCCGGATCGGAAACGTCCGGACAGCCATGGATCGATGCCGCACAATTTCCCGTGCTGGCCGCCTGGCTGCAGTTGCCGTCCGGTGCGTTTCAGGAACGTCTCAACGAACTCGTCACCCGTGCGCGACAGGCCCCGACGCCGGGACTGCAACAGGCCTATCAACTGGCCGTCCGGATTCTTCAATCCTTACACCGCAAGCAGGGAGGTGCATGATGAGCGATGTTTCCGGTGTGAGAGGACCCTACGTTCGGGCAGTACCCGCTCCAAGTCGCCGGGACGCCCGCAGTGTGGATGACTATACCGCCTATCTGGAAAGCAAAGCGCGCGATCCGGGTACCATGGACCAGGACATGGCGTACTATCTCGAACTGCAGAAACGCATGCTCAAGGAACAGCAACTGTACACGATGATCTCCACGATCATGAAAGCCCGTCACGACTCGTCCATGACCGCCATTCGGAATTTCCGATAATCCGATGGAGCGAATCGCGATGACCTGGCAGGAAGAAATCCCGCGACTATTGCTCGAACTCGGGTATTTTACGATGAAAGTCGGGCTGTTTGAGGAGAGCCAGACGCTGCTCGGTGGTGTCGCCGAGTTACGTCCTGACGATCCCATCCCCCGTCTGTTTCAGGGGATGCTGTGGTTTGCCCGTTCGGAGTATCGAAAAGCGGAAGACGTTTACCGTCAACTGCTGAATACCCATCCCGATTTTCATCTGGCCAAGGTTTACCTGGCGGAATCTCTGATGGCACAACGGCGCTGGTCAGAAGCCGAGCGGCTTCTCAGCGAGGTCCTGTCCGGCATTGACGACGGTCCAGAGGTCACGTTTGCACGGGAACTCCTGAACGGACTGCGCAAGGGACTCTTCCAGCGCGGTCTGCAACATCCATGACATACGGAGCCTGGACACATGGAAATCGGTCGCCTGCAACAATTGATGGAACACGCGCAACGCCTGTTGCAGGATACGCCCCATCAGATTCAGGAGTTCGAACAGGTACTCCAGCAGATCGAATCCCAACAGACGGCGGGCGCCCATCCTTCGGAAACGCTGGCCGCAACCCAAACCCAGGAAACGGCAACGCCACAGGTGTCCGGAACTGAATCCTCTCCGGTTGATCGACTGTACGTGTCCAAAAAGCAGCAGGCCCAGACACCGGAGGGTTTAAAAAACCTGGTACAGGAAATCGAGCACCACTACGGTCGGTTGCAGCAACTCATCCAGACGCTGGAAAGCGGCCGCACGTTCTCACCACAGGAACTGCTGGGCATACAGGCACAGATGCATGAACTGACCATGCAGATCGAGGTGACGACAAAAGTCGTCTCGGAAGTGGTTTCCGGGATCAAACAGTTGCTTCAGCAACAGGTATAGGTCGTGGAGATGCGTCCTGTGCTCCGTTCTACCGTATGGACGGCCCTGATCGGTATTGGGCTTTCCGTTTTCGCATTCGGGTGTAAAACCGCGGTCGTGCATCAGGTCCCCGAAGACGAAGCAAACCGGATCATTGCGATCCTGCAGGAACAGGGGATCATGGCCACCAAACAGGTCGACGATCCGGAGAAAGGCACCTGGCGCATCGTGGTACCCCGCCGGGACGCTGTCAAAGTGTGGGGCATTCTTCAGGAATACCGCCTGCCATCCCCGCCACGACGCCGATTTCGGGACATCTTCGGTAAGAGCAAACTCGTGGTCACCCCTCTGGAGGAGCGGGCGCTGTTCCTGGAAGCCCTGCAGGGGGAACTGGAACATACGCTGGAGTCTGTGACCGGCGTTGTTATGGCGCAGGTGCATATCGTGTTGCCGGAAGAGGATATCACCGGCGAGAAACGTGGTGAAGCGAAGGCGTCCGTGGTCATCGAATACCGGCCGGATCCGAGCGGTCAGGCGCCCCTGCGGGAAACGGACGTACAGCAGATCGTCGCCAATGCCGTGGAGGGACTGGTTCCGGATCGGGTCAGTGTCGTGATGAAACCGATTCGGATTGCACCGGTTCAACCCGCATACGATTTTGTCGCTTTCGGTCCCGTGGTGATCGCACGTGCGTCGCTGACGACGATGAAGTGGGTGGTCACCATCATACTTGTCGCATTCATCGCACTGGGATTGTTTCTCCTCTGGCAGGGCCGCCTGATGGGCGAACTGCGGGATGAACTCGTCGCCGCACAGCGGCAGTTACGTGCCATGCAGCGATCCGCAAAATCTTCCGGTGCGTCCACCGGTTCGTGAGAAGAGGTCCATGTATACGGTACACCCGTTCTGGTGGCTGGGGTATATCTGGATGGAGGACCCGTGCAAAGATGCACCCGCGATCTGTCAACAACTGGCGATCCCGCAGTCCGAACAGGTGGCTTCTGTCATGCAGTGGATACGACACTTTCGCTCGATGCCCGTGGAGTTACGCAACCAGTTGCTGCACATTCTGCGAATGAAATCCTCCACACTGCCGTGGACCGCGATCCACTCCTCCTGGCTGTACACGTTGCTGTCCCCCATGCCGCCCGTATGCGCGATATGGTCCCTGGAGACGCTGCCGTCTCGCGTTCGGGAAACGTTATACACGGAATTTTCCGAACTCCGGACGACACCCGGCGGACCGCCACCGGCCTGGTGGACCCGATGGCTCGCCTGGTGGCTGCGGCGTTGTATGGACTACCCCGAACTGCCGCCATGGGACCACCCCGAGCCGCCGCGTCATTTACCGGGGGCTTTCTGGCAGAAAGACGCCGCATGGACCCTTCGTATACTGCACCGTTACGGACTCGTACGGTGGCTGCAACGGTTGCGTTATCTGCCCAGGGAAGAAGCCCAACGTCAGATCTGGGCATTGCCGCCGGATCTGGCACGCGCGGCACTTCAACTGGCAGATGAGAAACCCTGGCTGGAAGACGATTTCTGGCCGGATATCGGTTCGGCGCTGTCGCTGGATACGCTGCCGATAGAAAAACAGATGGTGCGGATCGCGATCGCGGACTGGGTCCGTGCCGGTTGTCAGTTGGGACAGGATGCCACGCTGCTCCGTCTGGCGTACCGTTTGCCACGAGAAATCGGTCAGTGGGTTCGCGCGGATCTGACCGCTCCCTGGCGGAATACACCGATCCGTCCGGATCCGGTGACATGGCAACAGCGACTGGCGGAATGGATCGAACGGACCCGGACCGATGCGTTTTAATGGGTGCATGTCCGAAGGAACGACCGGGGAAGTGATGCGGGGAAAAGTGACGTAGAGTGACCCTGTGCATCAACACCATTGTGACTTTTCCCCATGTCACTCTGGAAACACACCTTTGCAACCGCGTGACAAAAAACGTAAACAGGGAGATGCATCATCGTATGGCATCCAAGATCATCAAGAAACCGCAACGGTCCGAACGTGAGGCATCCGGTGCGGCGGCCGGCTCGAAGGTCATTGAACGGGAGGTACTGACTGCCAAACAGCAGGCGCAGCAGATTCTCGCCGACGCCGAAGCCCGTGCGCGCGCAATCTTGGAAGACGCGGAACAGGCCCGCGCTCGTGCGGTGGAAGAGGGTTACCGCGAAGGCTACGAAAAGGGACTCGCTGAGTGGTTGACCGCGATCCGTGAGGTCCAGGAACACATGCACCGCCTCGTCGATCAGGCAAAACCGGAACTCATTCGTCTCGCCGTCCGGGTGGCCGAAAAGATCCTGCGACAGCAACTCGCTGAAGACCCGACCCGGCTGCTGCCGATGATCGATGAAGCGTTTCGTTCGCTGCGCACGCAAAAGGGGGCAACCATTGTGCTGCGCGTACACCCCAATGATCGCGCAATGCTGGAAACCCATTGCAAACGGTGGCTGGATCGGATGCCCTGGATCGGGGAATTGCAGGTGCTCGCCGATGAGGAAATGCACCCCGGAGGGTGCCGGATCGAGACGGATTTCGGATCCGTGGATCTCACACTGGAAACCCAGATCCGGGTCATCGAACGTCACCTGCTCGGCAGCCGGGAATGAACGTCAGGAGGATGCAGTCATGGCGGAATCCGCAAAATCCGTCCGACTGGATCTCGACGCGTATTTTTCGTTACTGGATGAAGTTGTTCCCATTGAAGTCAGTGGTCGCGTGGTCGAGGTCACGGGACTCGTCATCAAAGCCCGTGTCCCCGGCGTACGGATCGGTGAACTCTGCTACATCCGCACGCCCCTGCGCGACCAGCCGGTCCGCGCTGAGGTCGTGGGATTCAAAGGTGATCTCGTATATCTGATGGCGCTTGGTGAACTAACCGGTATCGGACCGGACAGTGAGGTCCTGCCGACCGGCAACGTCATGACCGTGCGGGTCGGGTCGGCGCTGCTCGGGCGGGTACTGAACGGTCTGGGCGAGCCGATGGACGGCCGCGGTCCCATCGATCCGGCGGGAACGGTGGAATACCCCGTATATGCGCCGCCGCCCAATCCCATGACCCGACAGCGGG
>CAZIRO010000167.1:3982-6019 GCA_964541595.1 uncultured Acidobacteriota bacterium | reverse complement strand
GGCAGCGGCGCCCACGCGGGTCGGTGCAACACCCGTCCGAGCGCATGGGCAAAGTCCCGCATGCGTACGGGATGCGGCGCGGTGGCGTTGTACACACCCCGGGCTTCCGGGTGTTCGATCAGGTACAGAAACACCCGGATGAGGTCCCACCGGTGGATCCAGGACAGCCATTGACGACCACTGCCCGGCGGTCCGCCGACGAACATGCGAAACGCGGGCAGCATCCGACGCAGTGCACCCCCATCGCGTTCCAGGACCACACCAATCCGCGTGATGCAACGGCGCACCCCCATTTCCTCCACAGGTGCTGTAGACGCTTCCCAGTCCACACACAGCCGGGCCAGGAAGTCGTTGCCGGGCGGGGACGATTCGTCGCATTCGCGTTCGTCCAGTGTACTGCCGTAATACCCCACTGCGGACGCCTGAATGAGAAGTCCCGGTCGGTGTTTGACACGCGCGAACGCCTGCGTGAGGAGTTGCCCCACGCCGACGCGACTTGCACGGAGTACGGTTTTGTATGTGGAAGTCCACCGTCGGGCAACGGTGGCGCCGGCGAGGTGGATGACGACGTCCGCATGGTCGAGTTCCGAGATCCAGTCGCCCAGGGTCTGCGCGTCCCACAGGACATACTGCAGATTGCCGTGCACGCGGAGCGGGCGTGGGAATCGGCGTGTCAGCACGCGCACCTGGTGGCCTTCATCGGCAAGGTGGTTCGCCAGGGCGCGTCCGATAAACCCGGTACCTCCCGTGAGCACGATTTTCATGCTTTCCTCCAGGCGGGGCGGATGGGCAAAGCATGACCCGTGGTCTGCAACCGGTATTACATCTCGTTTGAGATGGCACCGTATTTTTCCTCCACGTCACAGCGGCCGGTGCGGATGTGATGATCGAATTCATGCCGGAACTTGGTCACGAATGAAAGCACGGGCAACGCGGCGGCATCCCCCAGGGCACAGATAGTGCGTCCCCGGATATGCTGGGCGATCTCCAGCATCTGATCCGGATAGGTCGGATCAGCACGACCTTCGAGAATGTCCCGGACCATCTCGTGCAGCCACGGAGCGCCTTCCCGACAGGGGGTACACTGACCGCAGGTCTCTTCGGCATAGAAATCCGTAATCACCTCCAGCGCCCGGACCATACAGGTCATCTCGTCCATGACAATGATCCCGGCGGACCCCAGCATGGACCCGGCGCGCGCCAGACTGTCGAAATCGGCGGGTACATCGATCTCATCGGCCGTCAGTACGGGTGCGGAACTCCCACCGGGGATCACGGCCTTCAGCCGTCGTCCCCGCCAGACGCCACCGGCGTGATCTTCAATGATCGTGCGTAAAGACGTGCCCACGGGCAGTTCGTACACACCCGGACGCTCAACATGACCGCTGACGCAGTACAACTTGTATCCACCGTCCCGTTCCGTACCGAGTTCGAGAAACCGTTCCGGTCCCAGTTGAAAGATGAACGGCACATAGGCGATCGTCTCGACGTTATTGATCGCCGTCGGACATCCGAACAATCCCCAGGTAGCGGGAAACGGGGGTTTCAGTCGCGGGTAAGCCCGTTTGCCTTCCAGGGATTCCAGCAGACCGGTTTCTTCACCGGCGATGTATGCACCCGCGCCCTTATGGACGTAGACGTCCAGACTGTAGTCAGTACCAAAAACGCGTGTCCCCAGGAACCCCCGGGCATAGGCTTCCGCGATGGCCGCTTCCAGACGGTGCCGGCAGATGTCGTATTCACCACGAATGTAAATATATGCCGTATGCGCGCGGATACCGTAGGCGGCGATCAGGATCCCTTCGATGAGCAGATGCGGACTGTACAGCATGATGTACTTGTCCTTGAACGTGCCGGGTTCACTCTCGTCGGCATTGACCACGAGGTATTTCGGTTTCGGGCTGTCCTGCGGGATGAACCCCCACTTCAATCCGGCGGGGAATCCGGCACCGCCGCGTCCCCGCAGGTGGGCGCGTTTGACGGCCTCGATCACGCCGGTCGGGTCCATTTCCGTAATCACCCGGCGTGCAGTGGTAT
>CAZIRO010000167.1:0-3972 GCA_964541595.1 uncultured Acidobacteriota bacterium | reverse complement strand
CGATCGAGATACGCGCGGATGGTATGACTCTCCGGTCCCGTCCAGTACTGCGTGATGAGTCCCTGCGGTCGTTCCGTCGTCATGGGGACGACTCCGCATCGTGTGCGTTTGAGGGTGCGGATGATTCGGCGCGCAGTTGTGCCAGCAGTTCGTCCAGTCGTTGCGGATCCATGGGTCCGTAAAACGTTCCGTTGACCTGAATCACCGGAGCGAGTTCGCATGCGCCGATACACTGCACGCGTTCGACCGTGAACAGGCCGTCCGGCGTTGTCTGCCGCTCTTCCACCCCGAGTTGCCGAAGCAGATGGTGCAACAATCGCCGGCCGCCCCGCAATGCACAGGAGAGGTTCCCGCACACGTAAATGAGGTATCGTCCAACGGGTTCCGTATGGAACATGTGATAGAATGTCACCACTTCATGGACCCATATCGGAGGGATCTCGAGGAAACGGGCGATCTCCAGTTCCGCTTCCAGTGAGATGTATCCGTGGGTCTCCTGTACTACCCAGAGCGCGGGAAGCAGCACCGCTCGTCGATGCGGATAACGGCGCAGGAGTTCCGCAATCCGCTGGCGCACCGATTCGGTCAGATACCGATATGCCGTTTCCGTGGGTGGCACCGATGCTGTCATCGCATCACCTCAGCGATAGAGGATATCTGTCTGATGTCTTCCGGATGTGCCCGTTCGATGAAACCCGGGAGTGCCGTTACTGGAACTGGATCTGAATGTTTTCGACTTTTTTCCTCGGACTGGGCAACCGGGTCAGTGCCAGCGCCTTTCGATTGACCACGACGCGATCGACTTCCAGATAGAATACCGGTGCAAACGTTCCCGGATGGCGGATGATCTGCACGAGAATGTCCGGGATATCCGCATATCGTGGTGTAATGGTTACAGCCGCGCCCATCTGGGTGCCGGCACCGAACAGGGCGATCGGTGCGACCTGGTGATCCAGGCAGTACCGGATCATGAAATCCGGCGACACGGCCTGATACACCCCCGGATCCGGAAAGAGTAACAGAACGTCGATCGTATCTACAAGTGTTTTCAACCGGTCCAGGATCTCTTCCGGCGCAGCGACCACCACCTCGATCTGCGACTGCGTGTAACTGGCCGCGTCGCGCAGCACTTCCGCTTCACGTTCGGCAGCCGTACTGAGGATGATACCGATGCGCAGGTCTTTGCGCCACATTCCCTGGAGCAACCGGAAGATCATGACCGGATCGGCGACTGCCGAAATGAAGTGCATCGCCTGTCCACGGGGCAGTGCGATCAACATGCCGATCGTATGCGTCGGGTCGTACTGATCATGCACCAGGTCATACGCGTCTTTCCCGATGGCGATCACCAGGTCGGGATTGTTCCGCAACAGTGTATTCAGTCGTGCCACATACCTTGAGCGTTCTCCTTCCAGATACAGCACCTCGACGGTCCACGGGCCTTTGTCGGGAACGTCTGACCGGATGGCGGCGGCCACGTCGCGAAACGGAGAAGTCGGCAGGGATACCACAAGAATCGAACGTATCCCCGTTTGTGCCCATACCGTCTGTGGTCCAATGGGGCACACCGGCAGGCTGCGCAGCAGACCTGCCAGACACAGTGCCACCAGGCTATAGCGTGAAATACGCCATGTGTTCATGCAACCGCTCCGAAAGGGAATTCAGGGTCGTCACCAGTTGTTCCAGTGCCTGGGATTGTTCCGCACTTTTACGCTGGGCCCGATGCAAGCCCAAGAGTGCTTTACGAATCTGACCCATATTGGCGCGGGTTTCGTCAGCGGCATGCGTGATGTTTTCCAGTTTGCGCTGAACCATCTGGATGGAACGATGGATCAAACGCGTCCCCTGGGTTTGTTCCTGGGTCGCGCGTTGGGCGACTTCCCCCATTTCGCGAATCTGTTCAATGGCCGTATGAATTTGTTGACTGCCCGTGCGCAACTGATGGGATGCGCGGGATACGTGCTGACCGAGATCGTGGATCTGGTTCATAACCTGATTGATCATCTGGATCGTGCGACTCTGTTCTTCCGTAGCACGCGCGACTTCGCGAGAGCCGTTGCGTACGGCTTCCGCTGAATCGACGATCTGTGTCATGGCCTGACGGGCCGTCTGGGCGAGTTCGACCCCCTGTTGCACCCGTTCCCGACCGCGCTGGATGCCCTTCACGGTCATGGTGATATCCGACTGGGTCTGTTCGATCAACTGGGCGATTTCACTCGTCGATTGTGCGGTACGGTCGGCGAGTTCCCGGATCTCTTCAGCGACCACGGCAAAACTCTTTCCCTGTTCCCCGGCCTGTGCGGCAATGATCGCCGCATTCAGTGCGAGCAGGTTCGTCTGATCGGCCACATCGTCGATCACGCTGACGATCATTGCCATCTCGCTGGACCGTCTGGACAGCTGGTTGACGACATTCCAGGCGTCCTCGACGGCCGCCTGAATCACGTCCATCACCTGGGTCATGGTTTCCATGGCATCGATCCCGTGCCGCGCGTTGCCGGTCACCTGTTCGGACAGGCGAACGAATTCTTCACTCGATTTGGCGACTTCCGTAATCGAGGCTTCCATCTCACGGAGACTGGAGGTCGTTTCCACGATCAGTTGAAACAGCCGGTCGATATTCGCGTCCACTTCGCGGATGGCCGCGATCATCTGTTCAACGGCAGCCACACCTGTGGAGATGCTCTCCGTCAGTCGATCCACCTGCTGGGCCATTTCTTCCGCACTCGCGTTGATCTCCAGTATGGACGTGGCTGCCTCGTCGATCGAACCGGAGAGATCGTGGATGCTCTGATGCACGGAATCCATCATGGCGAGTACGTTCTCGACGGACTGTTCCACCGTCTGGAACGCCGTCTGCGCCTGCTCGTTCACCGAACGCACCTGTTGCGCATTGGTCTGCAGGTGGTCCGCAACGTCTCGAACGGCCTCAACCGCACGTTTGTTCTCCTGCAACAGTTCGCGCAAACGCAATACCATCCGATTGAACGCCTGTCCGAGACGCGCGAGTTCGTCCTGACGCTGGTTTTCTTCGACCTGGACCGCCAGGCTGCCCTCAGCGACTGAAGTCGCACCGTGTAAAACGTTCAAAATCCGTCGAATGATCACGTTCGAGAACCGATATGCCTGCACGCCGCTGATACCGGCAAATCCGAGGATCAGACCGATACCCAGAAAGACCATGAACTGTCGCACGCGACTGTATGTGCGTAAGGGAAAATACAGGGTAATGTCTCCAATGACTTCTTCGCGGGACTGTGTACGTCCGCCGCCGAGCAGGGCGGCTTCTGTTGCTGTACTGGCACGCTGGACGACGACCGGGACCCGATAGACCAGATACCGGCCCGCGGGTGTATCCAGTTCAGCCATGGGTACGGACGTATCCCGCAATTTCTGCAGGTGTTTCTGCAGGGACTCTTCGGAAAAGCGCACCTGTTCCCGCTGTTGCACCACAAACGTCTGTCCCCGTCGGCGAATCTCGATACGATCGATGGTCGCGCTTTCCAGCAATGCCCGGATCATGGTCTCCAGATGGGTCTGCATGGCCAGATCGATATAATACGCGCTGGCCCGTGCCAGCAGTTCCCCCGTGTTGCGGACTTCCCGTTCATGCATCCGGCGGAGATGGTGCAGGGCAATGGAAGTCATCACGAACAGTCCCACGACGAGCAGGACCGTTGGCACGATCCCGGCCGCGATGAACCGCATACGGAGCGATTGGAGTTGGACCCGTGGCCGCCCCATGAATGGCCTCCGGTAGAGGGTTGAAATCAGGTCTTATTATCTGAAATCGGGACAGGAAATGGGACACGGTGTGTTCCCATTCGGCTGCTCGATATCCATGCCGCGTGTGATTCCCTGAGCCCTGACACCTGAGACCCGAGACCCGACACCCGGTGTCGACCGGTCCATCCGCTCATCCGGTGCATCCCCCTGTCCCATTTCCTGTCCCGATCCCGGTTATTATAGATT
>CAZIRO010000166.1:0-6034 GCA_964541595.1 uncultured Acidobacteriota bacterium | reverse complement strand
TGCAGTCCGGAGGGCAGGGGATGCAGACGGGCCACTGTCTGACCGATCGTGCGCGCAATCCCGGCGTCCATAGGGGTACGGAAAAACAGCCACACGTGTCGGCCCTTGTAGCCGCTGTCCTCCAGCATACACGGCAGATCGGCATCGTGCAGGAATTCTACCAATTGAACAGCCGCATCGTGGGCAGCACGGGCATGTTCGGCAAGCCGGTCGGGATCGTTTCGACAGGCACGCAATACCGACCGATTGATATCGATATCCCACGCGATGAAGTATACCGTATTGTCCACCCGTACGGGATAGACGCCCACGGTGATATCACCCTGCAGATGGCGCAATGCAATTCCGGGCGTCAACGGTTCACGCACCGGCTGGTATCCAACGCGCCCGGACGGATCGACCCACTGACGTGCGTACACGCCCTCACGTCCCTGAAAGTACTGCAGGAACGACAGCGCATCTTCCTGTGTGGGAATCCGCCCCAGTACGGTCGCCACTTCGGAAGGTGCGGCAGTCTCCGACAGGGCGTCCATCCGGTGGCGCAGTACGGGCGCGCGTGTCCGTTCCCAGCCGGTATGGTATACCGCACGTGCGTCGTCATCCCGTTGCGCGGATTCCAGAATCTCTCCGAGCAGGAGATACGTCTGGACGCGATCGGTACCGGCACGCACGGCCTGTTCCAGGTAAGGCACCGCATCGTCCGCGCGGTCGAGGTCGATGAGCAGGTCCGCGAGTTGTTCCAGCCAGTCCACCCGCGGATCGATTTCCACCGCACGTTGCCATGCGGCGACCGCCCGTTCCGTCTGGCCGATCTGATCGAACACATAGGCCCATTCGGCATGGTACGCCGGATCGTTGCGTTCGGGATCCCAGGCGGTTGCCAGTGTTCGGGCTTCCTCCTGACGGCCGTTACGATACAGACGGAGCACTTCTTCCGGCCGGACCATGACGCAACATCTCCGGATCGGTGGCCAGGACACACCATCCTGGGGGATACCACCTGCCGTTGTAGTAAACGACCTTTCGGGTTTTCGGCGAATGCCAGCCCGCCCGGCCCTGATGGACCACCCGACGTGCCCAGCGGGTGTACAGGTCCCGATCTTGCAATACTTCCCGGATCCACAGGCCCACGGTAAAACTCAACGCGCCCCGATGCATTCCGAGACGGAGCACCGGCCGTTGCGGATCATTCCAATTCTGAACTGCGCGGATGTGGTTGAGAACATCATCGGCGATCTGCGCAACGTCCGGTGCATTGCTGGCACGGTTTTTCAGGGCGGTCCAGTAGTTTTCCTCGTTCTGCAGGTGGAGCTGTGCCCAGTATTGACAAATCTTAAAGAGACGTTCCTGCACCTGCGTATCTTCCAGCCAGTCGGCCGCCGGTGTATGCTGCCAGATCCCGCGGGCATGCATCCGGCGCAGGGGTTCCACAGTGTATGAAAACGGCAGCAAAGCAATCGTTACGTTCGGCTGCAGGCATTCGGCATAGATCTGCAGGTTACGCCGGCTACCGATCAGGCGGATTTCACCGACAAACATCCTCTCCGGTCGAATCGACGCGGAATCGGCCACATGCAGAAAACGCAACAGGTCATACCAGGCATTGCGGTTGCCACCGCGGAACAACTGCTGTTCCAGGGCCGGCGCGGGATGTTTGCTTCTGTCGTTGAGAGATTTCCGAATGACTTGCCGGGCATCGTTTTGAGATAACTCGTCTAACAGGTTCAATAAAATGGCCGTACGCAGCATACCCTTGATGGTCGAACCGGGAATGTAACATCGATGCATACCGTCACGCATGAACCTCTGAATATCTTGGATCCGGGGTTCCGATTCGGACGTGTGCAATGAAACCTGTGCGCACTTTTCCAGGCGTTTTCGTAACGGCGCTGTCCACGGTTCTGTAAGTAGCGCCGGCAGGGACGGGTTCTGGGGGTGCTGATCCAGCCAGTCGATCACACGCTGAAGCAGTGCGGGGTCTTCCGGGAAGAACGTTTCCGGATCGATGAAACGTACCGTGCCATTGTCCACAACAAAATCCAATCCCATCGCCCTGTCGCCGCTCCCGATGAACGTTGGCGTCAGCACACCGAGCACCCAGGTCATTCCATCGCCTCCCGGCGAAATGCAGGCAGAGCGATCCCGGAGTGGTATAACGGCGCACCGTCCGCCAGGATGCGCATGCGCAGCATTTTGCCGTACCGTTCCCGGGAGGTTCGTGCGGTGACCACGGCACCTTCCTCCCAGTAGAGATACGCACGCTTGAGCACGCGTGCGGCAACGGGACCTTCGGATTCCGCGCGGGGACGGTTGACACGGACGGAATAGTATACGTCTCCCTCCCAGTCCACCTCGTCGGGTGCGGGAACATACCGGGACAGTGCAATCCACCGGCGACTGCGCGGGGACCACCAGGGATCATCCGACCAGGTGAGGCCCACATACCGGAAATGGTTCTGCCCGCTGGAACGGTTGCCACCGATGCCGCGGTCCGCGAGAAACCGCATCAACGCCTGGAAAAACGGTACATCGTCGGAATCCATGCGAACGGCAAACCAGTAACGGATGCTGTGAGCAACCCAGGTGGTGTCTTCGTAAAATGTCCGTCCGCCGGGTGTCGTACTCATGGAGATGCGATCGATCGCAGCGTGTTGCACCGCCACCGTGCGGATGGGATGCGTATGTCGATTCAGCCGGAGTGCCTGTTGTTCTTCTCGGGTGATGAGTACACGATCGCCGGATACGAGACACCACTGATGGTTTTCCAGATATGCTGCCCACCGGCGCATCGGGACGCGTTCTTCTATCCATGTTCGCCAGATATGTTCAGAAACGTACACCACCTTTTTGAGTCGTTTGCCCGTTTCAGGGGGAAAGTGCGTTCCGTCAAACGCCGGCCGCGGCCATAGACGAACGGCGGAACGTCCGGAAACGAGCATGGGGAATGCACTGGACAGCACGAACCGATCGGGCTGCTCTATGAACCACCGATCCTCCGGAAACAGCCACACGGTGGCCCAGGCGAGGGCGCCGTATAAACGGTCAGACGGCGGCAGTACCATCTGGCGGCGGGGTTCGATGACGACGATCGCCACGGGTCGCATGGCGGGATGACCTTCCGCAGGACCGTTCAGGGTGTGCGTACTTTTTGCGACCATTCGCGCCACTGCTGCCAGAGCGTTGTGGTATCGGCTTTTTCAATGAGTATGACCGGAGGTGTGCCGTCCGTATAATACGCGCGGCCACGCCATTCCACACGGATGTCCTGGAACTGGATACGTCCGGAACCGCGACTGCCACCCCCGCCAAGGGCACTGTCTTCCAGCAAACGCAATCCCTGCAGGATGTACTGCAATCGATCGTGATCCGCGGTTTCATAAATGTCGAACAGGATTTCAAACGTAAACCCCGTGCCCGCGGGGACGCGTTCCATCGTGCGGGGATTCGCACGGGAGATCACTCGATCGATGGCGTTTTCCGTTTTCGTTTCCGTGTACTGTCCGGGACCAATGGTTCGTTCCAGTCGCTGCCGGGATCGTTCGGTAAGAAACGCGTCACGAAAGATCACCCGTGTGGGACCGGTTTTGGGAAACTTTTCTTTCTTGCGGACGTCATAAGGACCGAACACGATGCTGAGATCGGATATTTGTCCGTTGACTTCGTCGCGCACTTCGCCTTCATAACCGCCCCTTGCGGATTTAACGCGGATCAGTTGCCACTCCGCCTGATAGGCCCATTCCAGCAGACTGCGCATTTTTCCCTTCAGAGACGAACCCGGAATGTACGGTTCACCGGTGATCGGATCTTTGACCACGAGGTTTTCTTCACCGCCGATTTCGTATTCCGCCTGTGTGCCACCGATGTGCAGACCGGTTTTCAGGTAGATCGTCCCCTGAAGCACGTACTTCCCCTGAAACGCCAGAGGCGTGGGTTGTGCGTTGTCCATCAGCGTCTTCTCCTTCTCTGCTCTTCAAGGAGTTTTTCATAAAGTTTGTGGTACGCGACCACAGCCTCCATAAAGAGCATGAATTTCCGGTAATCACCAACAGTTTGCAGGCGTTTCGTATCAAGGAGGATGTTGATGACTTTACGGAATCTTTCAGGAACAGTCTCGCGACCAGCAGCATATGCGAGCAGAACGTGCAACCGCAGGATGGCAGGCAGATGCGGCGTGATCGGTTCGGAATTGTCACTATCTCGCATTTTCAATTCGATTTTCTTCATTATATCGTAGAACTTTCTCAGTTGCGTCGATTTCAGGGTTGGCCCCATCTCCCGAACCCACTGATCGGCCAGGCCACCTTCCAGTGCGAATTCCTGAATATCCAGATCCTGTAAACGTTGCAGTTGAGAGAGGCGTGCGTCGATGTTCTGCTGGGTCATGACGCCCTCCGTGTGCGCATCAGGGCAATGGCCGCCGGAATGCGGACGACTTCCAGCAGGGCCATGCTCTGATGCTGACCGAGGAGTTGATGATGGAGTTGTTGGGCAATATCCGGATCGTCAATATTGCGATAAATCTGATACAGCAGACGCGGGATCCATTGCAGTGCCTCAGGTGTGTTCTGAGCAAAAGCGTCATGCACCCGGAACAGACCGTGAAAGAACCGTCGTGGCACCCGTTCTGCGCGGATCCATTCCGTCCACTGATCGGCGATGGTCAGCAGTTCACGAAGTCCCGGCGTCGTATCGTTGCTCCACCATGGGACGGTCACACCGAATGCCGTGATGCATTTCCGCCCCCGCTGTTTGCTCAGTTCCAGCGCCTCCAGCGCATGCCGGGCCATCGCCGGGATCGGATACTTCGGCCGGCAGGTGATGAACCCTGCCGACAACGTCATATGGGGGTGTGTGCCCGTGTACCGGTGAAAGTCTTCAACGATGGCCAGTGCCAGCGGCAGGACCTCGCTCCAGGGACCGATAATAAACAGGTCGTCACCGCCCGTATAGACCACATAGAAAATGTTCTCGATCTTGTCTGCGTAGTCACAGACCATCCGTCCTTCAGTCACACGCGGGCGCCAGCAGGCGTCCGTATACTGCCGGCACCGTTTCGCGATCCATGCCTCGAAAAAGAGATGTAACTGGCGGCTGACCGTGGCCAGACGGGAGACGCACATCAGTTTGTGATGATTGAGACCTCTTGCAATCAGAGCTCCCATGTGATCAGCGTCCATCCGCAGGGCACCGAGCTTGGCATCGCCTTCCGACCAGGTGGCGATCGTCGAGAAACTGAACACCTGTCCGGCCTGTACGATTCCTTCGGGGTTTTCTTCATCATCGCGTTCCGTTTCAATATTTTCGACTGTGCTGCAGGGTGTGGGCACCTCCTGAACAACGAACCACGGCAGAGCAAATGGTGCCTGTTGTGTGTTCAGCCAGGTGTATTGGACGAGGGTGTCATCATCATGCGGCTGCCGGAGTGCATCAATATCAGCGAGTTGCGCACTGCCCATACTGCCCCAGTCGATGCTGCTGCGGTGCAGATTGCGCGCGCGACGGAGAATCATGCCGTCTTTTTTCGGCAGTTGAGCGCCGATTTCCCGCTGAGTGTGGCAGATTCCGCATAGAGATACGTCCCCGGGTTCAAGGACGATCTGGATCCGGCACGATTGACAGGGTTCGATGGCACCGGCGGGGAGTTCCGGTTCTTCAGCCGCGTTCGAGACAAAGAGTTGACGAAACTTCTGATGCCGCCGCGCAAGCAATTCGATTTCCAGGCGTCCCAGGACCCGATCCAGACCTTCAAACAGGTCGCGAATCGAGGCATCCGTCCAGCCCATGTGGAATTGCAGATCCCCGAGGTGATGCCGCCAGAGATAGTCCTCCACTTCCTCGTGAAACGCGCGCAGCGTTTCGCGTACCGATGGCGTTTGTGGCAGAATTAACAGAAAATGCCCGCCACCGGCGTAGACAATATGCACCGATGTGAGATCCAGACGGTCCAGCAATGTATGCACAAGTTGCAATGTCAGCGCCTGAATGTAAAACGAACGACCGCGTAGCCGTTTGGCGATGCCGCCTGCACCGGTAT
>CAZIRO010000165.1:4007-6041 GCA_964541595.1 uncultured Acidobacteriota bacterium | reverse complement strand
GGAAACGCCCGATCAGGCCCGGTGTGTACACTTAACCAGTCCCATTCTGAGTGAAATGGATCTGCATAAGTTGCTCAAGGTTGCGCGGCTGCGTTATCGCGTCATCGAATGCGGTTTCTCTCCCGATCAACCGGACGGTCTGAAGGCGGCGCTGGACATGATCTGTCATACTGCCGAAACGGCCGTGGAACATGGCTGCGAACTGATCGTTCTGACGGATCGATGTGTGGATCACCGGCGTGCACCGATTCCAATGCTGCTTGCCGTCGCCGGAATCCATCACCATCTCATCCGTGTGGGCAAACGCATGCGGGTGGCGCTCGTGGTCGAAACCGGCAGCGTGTGGGATATCCATCACGTGGCCCTGTTGCTCGGCTACGGTGCGGGGGCTGTTTGTCCCTATCTCGCGCTGGCGACCGCACGCAATCTCGCGCGGCGTGCGCGGGATTTGCAGGATGTCGATCCCGCAACGGCGGAATCGAACATGCGGCAGGCGTTGGAGAAGGGGTTGCTTAAAATCATGGCCAAAATGGGCATCTCAACCCTGCAGTCCTATCGTGGCGCCCAGATCTTCGAGGTCATCGGTCTGGCACGGGAAGTGGTTGAACAGTACTTTCCGGACACCCCCGCGCGATACGGGGGGATCGGGCTGCGCGAAATCGAGGAGGACGTGCGGTTCTGGCATCGGGAAGCCTTTCAGACAGCGGCGCGTGCTGAACTGCCAGATATCGGATACGTCCGGTATCGGGGCCAGGGAGAATATCACGGATTTCACCCGCATATGGTACGCGCACTGCATCGTGCGGTTATGTCCGGTGATGTCGAAGCCTATCGGGAGTATGCACGCCACGTGTATGCATCCCCGGTACATCGCATTCGTGACCTGCTGGACGTCGTCTCCGATCGGGACCCGATTCCCATCGACGAGGTTGAACCCGCAGAGGTGATCGTGCGCGATCGGTTTGTGGTCTCCGCCATGTCGTTTGGTGCGCTGTCCGGTGCGGCCCATGAGACCCTGGCGATTGCCATGAACCGTCTCGGGGCACGCAGCAACAGTGGTGAGGGCGGCGAGGACCCGCGGCGGTATCGACCGCTGCCGAACGGCGATTCGGCGAACAGTCGTATCAAACAGGTCGCTTCCGGACGGTTCGGCGTGACCACCGCATATCTCATGTCGGCAGACGAGCTGGAGATCAAAATCGCGCAGGGGTCCAAACCCGGTGAAGGCGGCCAGTTGCCGGGTATCAAGGTGTCCGAAGTGATCGCCCGGGTGCGTCATACTGTCCCGGGTGTAACGCTCATTTCGCCGCCGCCGCATCATGATATCTACAGTATTGAAGACCTCGCGCAGTTGATCTACGACCTGAAGGCCGTGAACCCGCGCGCGCAGGTGTGCGTGAAACTCGTGGCCGAAAGCGGTGTCGGCACGATCGCAGCCGGCGTGGCGAAGGCATACGCGGATATCGTGCATATCAGCGGTATGGACGGCGGAACCGGCGCATCGCCGCTGTCCTCGATCAAACATGCCGGGTGTCCCTGGGAACTCGGATTGAGTGAAACCCAGCAGGTACTGCGGATGAACGATTTGCGCGGCCGGGTGCGACTGCGGGTCGACGGGGGAATGAAAACGGCGCGGGATGTGATCATCGCCGCGCTGCTCGGCGCGGATGAGTATGGGTTCGGGACCGCGGCGCTGGTCGCGATCGGATGTAAGATGGCCCGGCAGTGCCATCTCAATACGTGTCCCGCCGGGATCGCCACCCAGGATCCGGAACGGATTCGTCGACGGTTTCAGGGTCGACCGGAACACGTCATCCGGTTTTTCCTCTGGCTCGCGGAGGAAGTCCGGGCCATACTTGCGTCCATGGGATACCGCTCCCTGGATGACATCATCGGACGGGTCGATCTCCTCCGGCCGAAGACAACGGATGCGGACCGCAGAGTATGGATCGACGTACGGCCATTGCTCGATGAGTGCCGAATCGCGATGACGGTCCCCCGACGGGGTCGCCGGGTCCGTAACGAACCGCCGCA
>CAZIRO010000165.1:0-3997 GCA_964541595.1 uncultured Acidobacteriota bacterium | reverse complement strand
CCACCGTGCTTGCATCGATCGGATCGGCCATCGCGGAGGGCCGGCGTGTGCGCTGGGAGGCTAAAGTGCGGAATTCCGATCTGGCCATCGGTGCACGCATTGCGGGTGCGATCACGCGGATGCACGGGGACCATGGTCTGCCGCCGGGAACGGTGGAACTCTACCTGCATGGATCGGCTGGACAGAGTTTCGGTGCATTCTGTGTCGAGGGCATGCGCCTGGTGCTGGAAGGCGAGGCCAACGATTATGTGGGGAAGGGAATGAGTGGCGGAGAGATCGTGATTCGTCCCCCGCAATCCGCGTCGTTCCGTTCTGATGAAAACGTCATTGTCGGCAATACCGTCCTGTATGGTGCAACCGGAGGCCGTGCATTCATCGCCGGGCGCGCCGGCGAACGGTTCGCCGTGCGCAACAGCGGCGCCATCGCTGTCGTCGAAGGCGTCGGGGACCATGCGTGCGAGTACATGACACGTGGATGTGTCGTCGTCCTCGGTCCCACCGGATGGAATTTCGGTGCCGGTATGAGTTACGGATGTGCATTCGTATACGATCCGGAAGGCCGTTTCCCCGATCGTCTGAACCGGGATTGGGTCGATGTGCGTCCCTTGCAACGGCCGGATGAAACGGAGGTGCTCTACCATCTGATCGCGTATCACCATGCGGTTACCGGAAGCCCACGCGCTGCCGAGATTATAGCACAGTGGCCCGGAACCAGTACGGCGTTCTGGGTGGTCCTGCCGAAGGCGCTCATCGATACCCGTGTACCGGTGACCGTGCCGGCGTTTGTGCGCCGTCCGAACGGTTCGGACGGTTAACCCCATCGACACGGATGGGTAATACGAAACCGACCGGTTCCGGTGCACGGAGTATCCACCACCGTTGTCCTGTAGGCATCCACGGTGCTGTGCCCGTCCCCCGCATCGGCGGGCGTCCCGTTTCCGGTCCCGATTCAGGGCCTGCACGTTGCAGGGGTGTGCGACTCCCCGTATAATGGCGTCACCGTCGATTCCGCACCCGATTCGGTATATGCGGTATCGAGAGGAGGCGTATCGTTGGACACGATCGGGCAGTGGTTGCATCTGCTGATGGATGTCGAAGCGATCATCCGGTGGGGAGGTATTCTGGGGATTACGGTGGTCATCTTCGTGGAAACGGGTCTGTTTTTCGGGTTTTTCCTGCCTGGCGATTCGTTACTCGTCACCGCGGGGATCATTGCGGCGGCCGGTCATCTGGACATCGCATTGCTGATCGTTGCGGCCACCCTGGCAGCCATTGCCGGCGATCAGGTGGGATACACCATCGGACGGCGTGCCGGCATGGCACTGTACCGTCGGCCGGACAGTCGGTTCTTCAAACGGGCCCACCTGGAACGGGCGCGACGGTTCTATGCGCGGCATGGGGGTAAGACCATCGTGCTCGCACGATTCATTCCGATTGTGCGGACGTTCGCTCCGGCCGTCGCAGGCGCCGCCGCCATGCGGTACCGTCGATTTGTGACGTACAATGTGGCCGGTGGCATACTCTGGGTGTTCAGTATGACGGGTACCGGATATTTCCTCGGGCGCATGATCCCGAATGTGAACGCCTATCTCCACATTGTGATCGCTATCGTCGTCCTTCTGTCCATTTCTCCGGGAATCATTGAATGGTGGCGCCAGCGCCGACGTATGCGGTCGGCGCTTCAACAATCCCCACAAACCTGGGTGGAGTCCCATGAGTGAACGATGGGAAATTCTCATGTCGCAGCCGCGACGGCGTGTCCCCTGGTCGCGCATTCCCTGGGCCATCATCCTGATAGCGCTTATCGGGGTATGGGTCGCATGGACGAGTTTCTATACGGTCGAAGCGGGTCAGGTTGCCCTGGTGTTGCGGTTCGGAAAGTTCAACCGCGAGGTCGGTCCCGGTCTGCACTGGAAACTGCCGCTCGGTATCGAAAAGGTCTATAAATTCTCTACCGAACGGATCTATAAAGAAGAATTCGGTTTTCGCACGCGGTCGATCGGTCAGCGGACCGAGTATGCACCACCGCCGAATCCGGAAGAACCCATCATGCTCACCGGTGACCTGAGTATCGTCCACGTCGAGTGGGTGGTCCAGTACCGGATCAAGGACCCGTTCCAGTATCGGTTCAATATGCGCGATCCGGTGAAGACATTGCGGGACATCTCGCAGGCCGTTATGCGGAAGGTCATCGGGGACCGCACGGTCGATGAGGCACTGACCTTTGGTCGTGAGGAGATCGCACTGCAGGTCCGGGAACTCATGCAGAAGATCCTGGACACCTATCAGGCCGGCATCCGTATCGAGACGATCCGGCTGCAAAACGTTCAGCCGCCCGATCCGGTGAAACCGGCGTTTCATGCAGTCAATGAGGCCAAACAGGAACAGGAACGTCTCGTCAACGAGGCCTGGGAACGGTACAACCGGGAGATCCCCAAAGCCAGGGGTGAAGCGGAACAGATGATCCGCGAGGCCGAGGGATATGCCGTCGAAGTCGTCAACCGCGCGAAGGGTGAAGCAGAACGGTTCACGGCCATTCTTGCAGAATACCGGAAGGCACCGGACGTGACGCGACAGCGGATGCTCATCGAAACCATGTTGAAGGTGTTTCCACGACTGCAGCACGTGCTCGTCATCGATCCGGAAACGAAAAATCTGATCCCCTTGCTTTCCTTGCCGGGGATTACGCGCACGACACCCACGCAACCCGCGGCATCCCCGTCCGGAGGGCAGCCATGAGGTCGATCATATCCAGTGTGCTCGTGTTCGTGATCCTCATCGGAATGATACTGCTGTCCCAGGCGTTTTTCATCGTGTACGAGGGCCAGCAGGCGATCATCACGCAGTTCGGACGGATCGTCGGTCAACCCTATCGCGAAGCGGGACTGTACTGGAAGATTCCGTTTATCCAGCAGGTGCATATCTATGAAAAACGTATCCTCGAGTGGGACGGCGATCCCGATGTGATCCCGACACTGGACAAGAAGTATATCTTCATCGATTCGACGGCACGCTGGCGGATCGTCGATCCGGTCAAGTTCTTCATGACACTGCGCACCATGCGGAATGCGGTCGACCGATTGAACGATATCATCGATTCTGCTGTCCGTGACCAGGTGTCTCAGTTCCTGTTGATCGAGATCGTCCGCAGCACGAACCACATTCCGGAACTCCCGGAAGAACAACTCGTGTCACTTTCCGAAGAGGTTCGCCGGCGCATCGAAGTCGGCCACGACCGGATCGTCGAACGGATTCTCAAAGAGGTACAGCGTCAGGTCGAGGCGCTGGACTACGGGATCGAGGTGCTCGACGTCCGGATCAAGAATATGAACTACGAGTCTGAAGACGTTCGCCGGGCGGTGTACCAGCGCATGATCGCGGAACGGAAACGGATCGCAGCGCTATACATATCCGAAGGCCGGGGCGAAAAAGCCAAGATCGAGGGTCAGATGGAAAAGGAACTGCGACAGATCCGTTCCGAAGCCTATCGCACGGCCCAGGAGATCCGCGGAAAGGCCGACGCCGAAGCGACCCGCATCTATGCGGAAGCGTTCAGTCAGGATCCGGAGTTTTTCTACTTTTTGCGGTCACTGGAAGCCTATTCGGAGATCATGCAGGGCAATCACACACTGATTCTGACGACCGACAGTCCGATCTATCGGTATCTGAAGAGCATTCAGCGCACATCCCGTCCGTAGTGGTTATTTCGAAAATCAGTATCGATTTCTTCTCCCCACCGGGGAGAGGGCGCAGCATCTGGTCTCGGGAGCAGTCCCCCGCAGTGAGCCGTGATGGGACGCCGATACACGCAGACGTCCGCAGATCAGGCAACCTATCTGTGCGCATCCGCGTCCATCCGGGTCCCATCCCCTCAACCTCCGGCACCTTCTTCGTCACTTCATTTTGGAAATGAACCCATCAGTGGTGCGTTTCTCAAATTTAGTGTATGATTATGGCATCCCATTTCATCCGAAGGAGATGCAGGGGATGCCGAAGA
>CAZIRO010000164.1:0-6095 GCA_964541595.1 uncultured Acidobacteriota bacterium | reverse complement strand
ACGGAGTCGCGAGCCATGCACCCAACTTGACTTTTAACATAACATCTCAGGTGTCCGGTCCCGGGTGTCGGGTGTCCGGTGATGGGCTGAAGAGAAAACGGGGTGGCTGACCCTCGGGGAGTTGCCCGACGCGGGCAAAGACGTGGTCCACTGAAATCAGAGGGAAGGCGACCTCCGGCGGGGTACCCTGCTGCGTTGCCGTGCTTTTCCGTCTTCCGTCGCCGGTCACCGGTCGAAGGGGGATATTGCATGCGGTTCCCTCTCTGTGCACTCCGTGCCTCCGTGGTGAAAGCAAAGAGCGGTCAATATCCGGAAATATCGACCGGCCGATCCCGTGTTCTTCACATCACCTTCTACGGACGAATGCGCAGGACAGGGACTGCCACTCCACGTAAAGAAACCGACGCATACGTGTCCACATCGCCCGCACGCACCGTCCACGTAAAATGGTCCCGATATACACCCTCCCGCCGCGGCGCAAACCGGACCGTCACCGTGCAGGACGTCCGCGGCCGCAATACCGACGGATACGGCGCACACGTGTCCTCCACCACTGTAAACGGTGTCCCCGGTGTGGTCCGCTCCCGTAGCTCGACCGTCACCGTGCCCGTGTTCCGCACGGTCACCACCCGCTCTGCACGCAGCCCCGTACGCACAATCCCGAAATCCACTGCCTCCGGCTGTACCGCGATTCGGGGTTGCAACACCACACAGAACGGCCGCGACCGCGACCCCGACCGCTGCGGCGGAGTGAAACCGGTTTGCTTAAAGAAGATATATAAATCGCTTTCTGTAAGATGGTAAAAATCATCAGGTAATTCCGAATATACCAGATCAAACGTGTCGGAATACTCCACCTGGAATGGACGACTGCACGCACCTATACGGCCCATGTGATCCGTCTTGAGCACCAGTAACTCTTCGGTATCCCTGTCTATTGTCGAACCCAGGATCATGAACCCACCGTCCTGCGTGGTCGCCACTCCGTATGCGTACTCTTCACCCGGATGCGTATACCGGCGCGCCCAGAGGATCTGGCCCTTGGAACTCAACAGGACGCTCACAATGTCCCCGCTGCTCGGGTCCCGTCCCGCAATCAGGATTTCATCATTCGAAGTCACGGCCATATTAGCCCGGACGTTCAGCGATATCCCGAAAATTGTCTTCTGCCAGAGGAATTTTCCAGACGGTGTCATCCGCGCAATGACGACGTTTCTTCCGGAATTCTGTTTTATTCCCAGGATCAGGCGATCGCCGTCTGCCAGAGCAGCAACATCCAGGATCTCGAACCCGGTTCCGGGAATATCCAGCGCTGCACGCGTGAGCGGTTGCCCTGCAGTATCGACCCGCACCAGAAGTCCATTCACCCGAGGGTCCGCATCCGGATCGTCCTGCGAAAAGATAAAACGCACCCCACCGATGAGCATACCGCCCAGGCTATCCGACACCACAACACGGTACTCACTGTATTCCGGCTCATGCCAGCCCCCTCGGATTGACAAACCCGGATCGACATGAAACAAGTACCCGTACGGGCGATATTCCCATGTCTTGTCCGTTGCCACATACAGCCATCCATCCGGAATCGAAAGCATCCCCACACTCACCAGGTCAATATAGCATGTACAACATCCACCTCCCAGAATGCCGAACGACCAGTCCACCTGGCCACTGACCTGAAAACGGGCTATCCTTCCGGAACGAAGCGGGCCGACCAGAAATCCGGAACCGTCGGCTCGAAGCATTGGCATTCCATACGGTTCAACCGAAGAGAACGTTTCCTGCCAGAGGATTCCCCCCATCTCGTTCAATCGCAACAGCCATGCCGCGCTGTACATGTTCACCGCGTCCTTGCGTCCGAAAACAATGTACGTGCCGTCAGATAAAGACAGTGCGCGGTATGCTTCTTCCCAGGAAACCCGGGTACCATACGTGCGGGACCACATCACGGCATTGCCCGTGGAAACCATCGGCGATGCATAGGCCACTCGACCGGACGCACACGCATCGGACGTGCGATTCGGATGCGGCCGGGAAGGGATCACGACCCACATGAGGGTCCACAGGATCATCACACCGACCGGGCGATACACCCGCACACCTCCCTGTCGACCTGGCATTTTCATATCCTTCCGGTCAGTTTCCTCACCCGGGCCGCATATTTATAATACACAGTGGGGAGATTCAGGATCAAGCGGTCGGTGTTTTCAGGCATCAGGCTTCGGGCGTCAGGTGTCAGGGATCAGGGCGTGGAAGGGGAATGCACCGATTCAGAGAAAGCGACGGGACAGATTTATCGTTGCTGCGTTCTCCGTGGACTCCGTGCCTTCGTGGTGATTGCGGATCAGGTCCACGCAGGAGCAGGAGGTACGGAGATTATCGGATGCGGTGATGCATTGCAATCGCTGGATACAGGTCGGTTTCGGCACGATCATCCTGATCGGCACGGTCGTTTTCATATGGTGGCTTTCCGGACAAGAGCACACGGTGACGCGCGCACGGTGTCGTCTGCCCTTTGATGCCGCTTTTCAGGCACTGGCGTTTGAATGGCTTGCCCAGCCCTGGCCGGACGCGGTATACCGATGGCAAACCCGCTGGCTGGCGCGCCAGCTGGACGTTTACGGGTTCACGGGTGTACGCACGTTCCTGAACGCATACTTCCAACCCGAACATCGGGGGCGGGGGGTATTTCCCTATGCCTGGGTGCGGATCGGCGAATCCTGCGGACACCGCATGGCGGAACGGCCCGGCTGGTGTCTATCGCGGTGGAACGTGCGGTTCCGGGATCGTCTGCGCCTGTTCCAGTCCGTCCTGCGGATTGCTCCGGACGATGACCGGACACGTACCTGGACGATCACCATCGGCCACAAGTATCAGTGCACGCGTTCTTACGTGTATGGGGGACCGCATCCCGGTCCCTGGTGCCAGAACATCGAAGGTATCCGCCTGCAGGGCGACTGGCTCAAACGGTGGCATCGACTGGACGATGCGACCCGGGAATGGGTACAGCGCGAATATCTCCGGCTGATCCGGTACCTGCAGGCATTCGGTGCACCAGTCATCGAAATCTACGCTGAAGTCTGCTGGTCCCGCCGTCAGTGCGGATCCCGCTGGCCGGAACAACTCGAAGGCCTGGAGACCCTTATCCGAACCGTACGTACGCATGTACCGCAGGTACGCATCCAGATCAATACGGAACCCATCCGCACCCCGAGAGGCATTCTCTGGGACGATGCGGACGCCCGAACCACCTGGCAGCGTCTGTCCGCACAGGTCGACGTCTGGGCTATCCATGGGATGACGCCGGACGAATGGCCGGACAACTCCGGACTGTTTCAATCCATTCTGCGTTCCGGGAAACTTGAAATCTCGGACGAGGGCCAATTCTGTTTGAAGTATCATCCCGCACTGCGCGTCATGTGCCGGGGCTACTGCGGCGGGGAACTCTTCCAGCGTGTGGTGCGTGCGGCGCGCGCGCATGGCCATCCGATCCGTTTTGAACATGCGTTGATCGATCACGGCGATATCCGACTCATTCCGGCGTGGAATTTACGGGAACTGGAAGAAATGCAGCGGTTCTGTGCGGATCCGAACCGTCCGTGGGCGCACATTGAGGTCCTGGACCGCACCGGTACGGTCGTCGTCCCGCGACTGGCCATCATGCATGTCACCTGGGGATCAGTGGCCGCCCGATCCTGTCGGGTGGTTGAGGGGAATACCATACGCTGGCACGGCATATGCGGTATGGAATTCGTCCGGGCGCCGATCCGCCCGAACGTCCGGACGACTTATCGTCTGGAGTGTGTACCCGGCGGAACGGCCACGGTGACCGTCCGAACGAGTTCTGCCGTTTGCGGCAATCACCGGTGCGAACACCCGGACGGCGAGGCCCACTGGAACTGTCCGATCGACTGTGCGCGTGAACCCCGGGCGGTACTCTACGCGATTACCGACGAGGCAGCGCGTGTCCGGCACGTGCTGTGGCGCACCCGATATGCGCGCGACGGATGCCGGTTGATGTTGCAGGACCCACACGGACGATGGCGGGTACTGGCCACGTGCGCGACCGCGACGGAATGTGCGGTCGGAACTGTTCCACTACCGAACCCGCCCACGGCAGCGGCCATTCGGCGTCGTCTGTACCTGGAATGCCGGGCTGCGGACAGCATCACACGCGTATGGGCGACCGACACTCCTATCGCAGACGCAGGAGATCCCGCACGGGATACCATCGTCCCCGGTAAATGACCGCCCGCAGTGTACGGAGATGTCGCACGTCCGCCACGGGATCCCGTGCGAGGATCACGAGGTCTGCCGCGTATCCCGGATGGATGCGCCCAATAGACATGTGCAACACGCGACCGGCTTCGGCGGTTGCCGCCCGTAACGCCTGCAAGGGCGTCAGACCGGCGCGTACGAGCGCTTCAATCTCGTGCAGGAGACCGGGTCCGTGATACACGTCCGGATTGCCCGCGTCGGATCCGGTAATGACCGGGATCCCCGCTTTCACCAGGCGATCCACGTTGTGATATGCCGTCCGAACCCGCCGATCGATCATGGGAACCATCTGGTTGCGGACCCACGACCGGTACTGTTCTGGAACCCATTCGATCCACAGAAACCCGCCCCCCCGGTCCAGCCGTGCACGCAACGGCGGCAGTAACCGCTGACGAATGAAATCGTCCGCAACACGCACCCCCGCCCACTGCCGGCGAAATCCTTCGATGACAAATACGGTCGGACAGACGGCCGTACCCCGACGGTGCATTTCCGCCAGTGTGGTGTCGTCAATGGGTGCATCGTACGGAATGTGTTCGATCATATCCGCACCGAACCGGACGGCATCCCGCAGTTCCTCCAGTTTGGATACATGCACGGCCACGCGCAGACCCGCCCGATGCGCTGCACGAATCAGGGTGCGCAGGGTCGGACGTGTCAATCGGGGGAACGTCCGATACATTGGATCCCCTCTGTCGTACACGATCTTGATCCAGTCCGGACGGAACTCTCGCAACAGTGCCTGCAGGGCCGAACGTGCCGCATCCGGATCGGCGACTTCGATGACCCGACGTTTTCGATAATTCTCGGATGTCCACTGAAATATCGGGAGTTCCAGCGGATGGCCGCCCGGTGCGGTGAAGATCGGACCCGCAATGAGCAACCGCGGATACGGGCGCAGTCCGGCCGCGGCGATCCTGCGGAGTTCGAGCAGTTCCTTGAAATTGTCCCCGAACGAACGTACGGTCGTTACTCCGCTGCCGACGTATCCGGCGATGAGATCATGCCGCAGTCGATCCTCCTGAGAAAGCGTCGGATCGAATACCGGTACGACGGCGGACTCCAGATGGACGTGCGCATCGGTCATTGCAGGAATCACCCAGGCGTCGCGCACATCCCGAACGCGCACGGACTGCCAGCCGTCCGGAATCGCAGCGGAGACAAACGCGATACGCTCGTTTTGGATCCCGATATATATCGGACTCTCCGGCAACACCCGATCACCGTCAAAGACGTGTCCCGCCGCGAGAATGTACCGTGGCGTGAGCCAGCGGCGAATCTGCTGCACGGACTGTGCAATCGACGTGCCCGCCCATGGGATAACGAAGATCAGTGCAAGTGCCGTAATGAGCTGGATTCTCTGAGATTGCGTTAACCGCTGTTGCGGGTCCCAGCGGTATACTGCGACGGCGGCGATGTACCCGCCGATACCCATCAGCGCAATCGTGATGCCGTACACCAGGCCCATCATCCCCAGCGGTCGGTCTTCGGTCAGACTGCGAAAGAACTCCAGCATGGCATATGACGGCATGATCTTGCCGATACGCTGCAACCATTCCGGCATGAAAAATGTCGGAATGGACAATCCCGAGAGAAACAGCATCGGGAAAAACAACGCATTGGCGCCCATGGCAAGCCCTTCCGACCGGTCCACAATGCTCGCCAGTACAAAAGCAATCCCGGCCATTGCGGATGCACACAACAGAAACAGTCCCCAGAGTGCCACCGCATGGTGCACGATCCCCGCGTGAAATACGATCTCAAATACGCCGAGCATGACCGCAAACGTCAGGGAATTGATTAGTAACCAGGCGGTG
>CAZIRO010000163.1:0-6115 GCA_964541595.1 uncultured Acidobacteriota bacterium | reverse complement strand
GATTGCGCGGACCACACGTCGCAGGTGCTGCATCGTCCACCACTTGGCCGTGCAATCCATGGACTACTCCAGGACTTCCCGATATGCTGTCCACGTCTGTTCTGCCGTCGTTTCCCATCGGAAGAACCGGACGCGTTCCCGTCCGAGGCACTGCAATCGCGCGTGCAACGCATCGTCCGTCCAGACCTGATGCACCGCCGTCACCCAACCGTCCAGGCCGTGGTCCTCAACGAACACCGCTGCCGGTCCGGCAATTTCCGTCAGCACCGGCACCCGTCGCGCAACGACCGGCACACCCATGGCCATCGCTTCCAGAATGGGAAACCCGAACCCCTCATCCTGCGAGGTGACGAGCAGCAATCGCGCGCGGCTGTACAGTGCAGGTAAATACCGCCGGTCGACATACCCGAGAATGTAAACCGGAAGTTGACGAACCCGTATCCTGCGCAGTAACGTCGCACGGAGCGGCCCGTCACCGACGATGACCAGCGGCAGGGACAGACCTTCCCAGCGCAGCCGATCGATCACGGCGACGGCCGTCCCGGGGTCTTTGCGTGCATTGAGCGCACCCACAAACAGAATGTACCGTTCGGGCAATTGCGCAAACCGGGGATCGTCGCGTACGTCCGGCACACGATCGGGAGCCACATCGGGCGGACAGCCGTGCGGGATCACACGCAGCCGATCGGCCACCTCCGGATGATGCGCGACGATCTGACTCGCGATATGGTACGTCGGCACGAGGATGAGATGCGCGTGGTGAATGATCCATTGCACGTGCCGTTCAAATACGGACCGGGCTTTCTGCAGTTCCGGCCGATCGGTATGGAACAGCCACAGGTCATGAATGGTGGCTACGATGGGGGTTCCGGAACGCAAAGGAACGATCTGTGGGTAAGGCACGTGCACGAGATCGACCGGTCCCGGCAGGAAATTCTCGAACGCCGGCCAGTGCCAGTATGTCCAGAGGTAATCCAGCAGGCGTACGGACCAGCGACGGTCCACAGGGTGGACATTCGGTGCAGACCACGGCAGGTGCAACCGGTCCCGGTATGAACTCGAGAAGACGTACCATTCGATATCCGGGTGCCTGGCAATCATCGCATCGAGCAACCAGCGAATGTACCAGCCGATCCCGGTCGGTTGACGCAACGCCGGACGGTAATCGATAGCAACCCGCACGTTTGTATACCCCCGGGAATGAGGTTCAGTGCGATGGTTCCTCATATTGACACGCGGCCAGCCAGTGAACCATATGGACGCTTCCCCGGATTTCGATCCAGGTCAGTCCACCGGTGACGAGCACGCTACCGATCAGTCCGATGTGGTACACGGTATCCGGCATCCACCGGATGGCGTGCAGCAGGATCCAGAACGGCGGCGTCATCCAGACGATCAGGGCAACCAGTGTCCACAGCAGCATCCGATTCCGAACCGCATGGAGTGTTGACGCAAAGGCGGGCGCCTGCGGTGTTTGCACGATGTGTTCCCGAATCTGTCGGGTCAGGCTGATCCACATGAACACGAGCATGGACTGCATCAACCCGTTCCATAGGGCGACGCTCAGCCCACCCAGAAAGAGCGTCCCCGTGGATACCGGGGTCCACCATGCGTATCCCACCAGGCCACTCCATGCGATCCATCCGAGCGCAACCGCAATGTGCAATCCGATGACCATACGCATACCTGAAACCCGGAAGCGTGGATGTTGAATAATTGCGAATTGCGGATTGCAAATTTAAAATATATAATCAAAATTCAAAATCCGCAATTCGCAATTTGTTTTCCCCTTCACTCTCTGACCAGGGTTCTGCGCAACTGCCAGAGAAAATAGGGACCCGCAAGCGTTGCCGTCAGGATACCGACCGGCACCTCACGGGGATACCACAGTATACGCGCACAGGTATCCGCCCAGAGCACCAGCAGCGCACCGCCGAACGCACTGGCAACGAGCAACCGGCGGAAGTCGGAACCCACCCACAGGCGCATCGCATGGGGTACGATAAGTCCGACGAATCCGACCATACCCGCCAGCGCGACGCTCATCGCCGTGAGTGCAGCGCCGAACACCAGCCAGCGACGGCGCAACCGGTCGGGATTGAGTCCCATCACGTGAACGGTATCCTCACCGAGTATGAGCAGGTTCAGCCGGGGGGCGTCCCACCAGGTACCGGCCGTCCAGACGACAGTCCACAGGGCCGCGCCGGTGATCATCGGATAATGTACCGGCTGGATATGCCCCATCAACCAGAGGGCCACCTGTTGCACCCGAAAGTATTCCTGCAATACGGTCAGTCCCAGGACAATGGCGCCGGCGATGGCGTTGACCACCACACCGGCGAGGATGAGCGCATGCACGGGCAGGTGTCCCCGCACCTGGGCAAGCCGATAGATCACCGCGGTTGCCCCGAGGGCACCGGTAAACGCCCCGACGGTCGGCCAGTAGATCCGGATCCAGGGCAGCGTCCATGCGTACATGAGTGCCAGCGTCACCCCAAGTGCGGCGCCCCCGGAGATCCCGAGCAGGTAGGGTTCGGCCAGCGGATTGCGCAGCATCCCCTGGTACAGTGCGCCGGCCAGCCCGAGCGCCCAGCCCACAAGTATGGCAACCAGGGCACGGGGCAAACGGATATGCCAGAGGATCGTCGCGACCGTTCGGGGGTGGTCCGTCGGTACGGGTCCGAGATGCACCGCTACGGCGATCGAAACGGTCAGGACGACCATGCCGATCGCGATCAATCCGAACCAGCGTATGCGCGTCAATTCGTGCGCTGCGCGCGATCCATCCATCGGCGTCGGTGGTTGCGATAGTATGTACGGACCTCCTGAAAGAACCGTCGGGCCTCGTCTGTCCGGTAATCCGGATACGTCCAGGGTAACGGCTGAAAGGCCCCCCGTTGATAGATGTATTCAATCTCCGCGTAAATGCCGCGGCCGAGATAGATCCGATGGGCGGCCGGCTTGGTCGAAGCGAGCACAACCTGGTGAAGATGGAGCCATCCGGGATCCAGGTTCACCACACGGTGTTCGGTCGTCCATTTTTTCTGGAAAAACGTTTCCCATCGGTTCGTGGCGAGTTTAATATCTGCCAGATGCGCCGGGTCCATCCAGTAGGCGAACGCGATCCATTTTCGCCAGAGGGGGGTACCCATCTGTTCGGCGTAGTAGTCCGTATGGGGGAACGGCAGCCATGGGGTCTCCCGCACGATCGGTCCCCACTGTCCTTCCAGTACCGTACGCACTTCTGTCCAGACGTCCTGGATATGCACCAGCACACCACAGATGAGTTGCACCGGCTCCGGCGGACGGGGCACGCCCATCGGTGATCAGGGCTGCACGGTTTCAAGGACCATCTTGTACACGTGCTCACCGTAGAACACGCGAATGCGGATAAACTCCTGCCGCCAGAGTCTGGTCACATCCACGAGCGGACGCCGATACGTCCGGCGCGCCGGTTGAACAATGGCCAGGTCCTCCGCGACCACCTGATCCTTCCGGACGATCTGGATGAACATGCCCTCGTCCTTTTCGACCAGGCGAATGCGATACCGTCCCGGCTCAATGACGGTATCCCCGAGTCGCGCCGTCTGTTTGAGGACAATGGTCCCCACCGGGATCGGTTCGGCGGCCTGCAGGAGATGAGCGATTCCCATCCCTCCGATGACGAGCGCACATATCATCATCCAGGTCGGCCACCGATGTTGTCGATTCATGTCGTCCTCCGGAATGCGGGGATCAAAGGGGGTTCAAATCTGACCCGCTTCGTCCGCGCACTGAACATCGGTCCGCGGGGTCAGAACAGGGGTCGTTTGATCTCGATCAGCCGATCAATTTTCCACGTATACCCCGGCAGGCGGATCGCATCCTGCACACGAATCCGCACGATCAACTGCGTGGGAAACCACTGAAACTCGATATCTTCGTAATCCACGGGAACCCCTTCTTCCCGCGCCAGCCGCAGAATCTGTTCACGCAATTGCGGTTCCGCCCGTCTCGCCCGATAAGACGCCACCTGCAGGAGTGTCTCTTTCACCTGATCTTCGAAGGTCCAGATATGAACGTATACGGGCAACACCCGATAGGTGATATACACGATGGAGACCAGAACCATCAACCAGAAAAGGGTTCCCCACGCGATGCGTCCGGCCATGCGTTCGTGTCGATGCCGCATCGTAGTTCTCCTCGACATACGGGAACGCCGTGCCATCCGGCAAACTGCCCGTTCCATACTTCCATATTAACGGTCGACCTCACCCATGACAATGTCCAAGCTCCCGACAAGTGCCACCGCATCCGCGATCATTGCACCGGGGCCGATTTCCGGCAATGCACTGATATGACAGAAACACGGGGACCGCGCTTTCACACGGTAGGGCACGGTTTTTCCGTCCGACACGATGTAGTAGCCGATTTCACCGCGCGCGGCTTCGAACCGGAAGTAGATGTCTCCCTCCGGCGGACGCACCACGCGCGGGATTGCCGACCGGACGTCGACCTCCTCTCTTGGCATCTGTTCAATGGCCTGACGTACAATACGTGCGGATTCCGCCATCTCCTGTACACGCACGTAATAGCGATCCCATGCCGACCCCACCGGACCGTACCGGCCTTCACCAACCGGAATATCGAAATTCAGACGATCATACACCAGGCATGGTTCGTCCTGACGGAGGTCCCACTTCAGTCCGGAACCGCGCAGGTTCGGACCGGTCAGCCCGTAGGCGATCGCCACATCGATCGGAATGATCCCGATCCGTGCCGTCCGTTCAATGAATACGGCGTTATACGTGAGAATGTTGTTCAATTCCTCCCAGGCCGGATCGAATTCGTCCAGGAAACGCAGCACCCGATCGAACCAGCCGTCCGGCGGATTGAACGCAAGCCCCCCGATGCGTACGTAGTTGTATAACAGCCGTGCACCGCACAGTTCTTCGAACAGGTCCAGGATCTTCTCGCGTTCACGAAACGCGTGGAAGAACGGGGTGACCGAACCGATGTCCAGCCCGTACGTGCCGATCGCCAGCAGGTGAGACGCGATCCGTTGCAGTTCGGATACGATCACCCGGATGTACTGCACTTTTTCGGGGGGTTCAATACCCGCGAGTTTTTCGACAGCCAGACAGTACCCGAGTTCCATATGCATGGCGGCCACATAGTCCATCCGGTCCGTGTACGGGATGACCTGCTGCCAGCCGACGGACTCAGCGTGTTTTTCAAAACACCGATGCAGATACCCGATGTACGGCTCCACCCGCGTGATCACCTCGCCTTCTGTCTCGAGATCAAGCCGCAGAATCCCGTGCGTCGCCGGATGCTGGGGCCCCATATGGAGGATCATCTTGTTCGGGCCCACACGCTCGACGTCGAGGATCGTGGTCATCGGTCTTGCTCCGTTCGAAACGTTCGGTGTTCAACGTTCGTGTCAGGGGGTTACACCAGGATTTCGTCCACCGGAATTTCTTTACGCGCGAGAATACCCGTGCGTGCAGCCGGTTTGCCAATACGTTGCAACAGTGCCTCGCGCTCTTCCGGTGTGAATTTCGCGAACCGCAGAATGAGGTCAAACCGGTTGTATACGGACCCCTCGAAGTTCGGTGTCATGACCAGGCACTCTGTCGGACAGACTTCCGTACACAGGTTGCAGTAACAGCATTTGGCTTCGTCGATATCGAATACGGTCACGTACAGCCGTTTCTTGTGACCGGTATTCGTTGTTCCGAGATCGCGATCGGCTTTCACTGTCTCGATGGCGATGCAGTCCACCGGGCAGACACGTGCGCACTGCAAACAACCGATACAGTTGTCAATATCGTTGTACAGCATCATCCGCGACCGGGGGTTCAACGCCGGTTTTTCAAACGGGTACTGGATCGTGACCGGTTTCCGGAACAGGTTGACGAGTCCCACCCAGAGGGGCAACAGCACACCTTTGACGGTATAATACAACCGATACCACACGTATTTCATGATGCGTCCTCCTCACCGGTTCCAGCCGATGGTACATCCGCGCTGGCGTCTTCCTCTGCGAACACCCACGTGCCCTTACCGAAATCCCGCCGGACGTCATACGGTACAGGGATGTCGTGATAGTACGACTGTACCTGGTAGTCTTTCC
>CAZIRO010000162.1:0-6116 GCA_964541595.1 uncultured Acidobacteriota bacterium | reverse complement strand
GCACGACATTCGCGTCCGCATCCAGACGAATACGCCGATCCCCGAGGAAACCCCGCTGGGGTTCCGTGAACCGGAGTTCTACATCAAATCCCGGGAAGAAATGGCTGCCGCGTTGCATCAGATGGTGGAACAGTCCCGGGTCGCATTGACCGCGAGTGAGATCGAAGCCGCCCTCGACCGGACGCTGACCATTGCGGCACAGTGTCAATTTGAGTTGCCACCGAAAGTGTACAAACTCCCGGATTTTCCGGTTCCGGAGGGTGAGACCCTGGATTCTTATTTCGTCAGGGAGGTATGGCATCGATTTGAAACCGAACGGCTGCCCCGGTTGGAACGAATGGCACGTGACGGGCGACTGCGCAAGCCCCTGGAAGCCTATCACCAGCGGTTGCAGTACGAACTGGAACTGATCCGTACCATGGGGTTTTCGGGGTATTTCCTCATCGTTGCGGATTTCATCGATTGGGCGAAACGCAACGGCATTCCCGTGGGCCCCGGTCGCGGGTCCGCGGCGGGCAGTCTCGTGGCCTATGCGCTCGGTATCACGGATATTGATCCGCTGCAGTACGACCTGCTGTTTGAACGGTTTTTGAATCCCGACCGCATCACACTGCCGGATATCGATGTGGACTTCTGCGCGCGCCAGCGGGATCGCGTGATCGATTATGTGCGTCGGAAGTACGGAAACGAGAGTGTGGCCCAGATCATCACGTTTCAGACCATGGCCGCACGTGGCGCCATCCGGGACGTCGGGCGCGTGCTCCGGATCGGGCTCAAGGACGTCGATCGCATCGCAAAGATGGTACCACTCGGACCCGGGATCACACTGCGTCAGGTGCTGCAGACGGATCCGGAATTGAAACACCTCGCCGAACGGGGGTCGCCGGAGATCCAGAAATTGCTTGCCTACGCGCGAGAACTGGAGGGTGTGGCCAAGAACTCCGGGACCCACGCCGCCGGCATCGTGATCGCGCCGGGTCGGCTGACGGATTACGTGCCGGTATGCCGTTCCAAAGAGAACGAAATCATTACCCAGTTCGACATGAACGGTCTGGAACGGCTGGGTCTGCTGAAAATGGATTTCCTCGGGTTGATGAACCTGACGATTATCGACGACTGCCTGCAGCGGATTGCCCGCCGAACCGGGCAGCACATCGCGTTGAACGAGATCCCCCTGGATGATCCGAAGGTCATGGAACTGTTCTGTGAGGGACGTACGAACGGGATCTTTCAGTTTGAAAGTTCCGGAATGAAAGACCTGCTGCGCCGGTTCAAGCCTCAGCGGTTTGAGGATCTCATCATGCTGAACGCGCTGTTTCGGCCGGGTCCGATGCAAATGCTCGATGAGGTTATCGCCCGACGGCACGGTCGCAAAGCGATCACTTACGACCTGCCGCAACTCGAACCGATATTGAAGGAAACCTACGGCATCATTGTCTATCAGGAACAGGCGATGCAGATCGCCGCTGAAGTCGCGGGGTTTTCCATGGCGGAAGCAGACAATCTGCGGCGGGCCATGGCGAAAAAAAAGAAACACGAGATGGACCGGTTGCGGCCCCGATTCATCGAAGGTGCGGTTGCACGTGGCATCCCGCGAGAAAAGGCCGAACGCCTCTTTGAAACGCTTGCGAAGTTCGCCGAATACGCGTTTAACAAGTCGCACAGTGCCGCATATGCGTACATTGCCTATCAGACGGCCTATCTGAAGACGTATTATCCCGTCGATTACATGGCAGCGCTATTGAGCAATCGCATGCACCATCACGACGAACTGGTGCTCTACCTGCGGGAGTGTCGGGAGATGGGCATTCAGGTGCTGCCGCCGAGTATCAACGAGAGTGATATGGACTTCACGGTCATCGATGATCGCACGATCCGGTTCGGCCTCGCGGGAATCAAAGGCGTCGGACCCGCGGTCGTTCGTGCCATCCTGAAAGCACGACAGCGTGTCGGACGGTTCATTTCTATCGGCCATTTTGTCGAATCGGTCGACAGCCGGGCGGCCAACCGTCGTGCCATTGAGGCCCTGATCAAGGCCGGTGCGCTGGACGACTTTGGGCTGTCCCGACGTGCACTGATGGAGTCACTCGACACCGTTATGGAGTATGCCGCCCGCCGTCAGCATGTGCTGGCACGCCAGAACGTACTGCATGCGCATCAGCCGGGGCTCATGCCGGTATATACAAATGACCGTACCGCGCCTCCTGCCATGCTGGAGTTGCCCGACAAGCCGGAATGGGACGAGATCCAGAAACTCGTGTACGAAAAAGAAGCGCTGGGGGTATATCTGACCGGACACCCCTGTGAACGATATGAGGCGGAACTCGTGCATTATCGAAAACATACCGTGGAGGACCTCGAACCCGGTCAGGACGGTGCCACGATTCGGCTTGCGGGAATTCTCACACGTCTCCAGATCAGGAAAAGTCGGCGTGGGATTCGCTACGCAACCGTACAGTTTGAAGACCTGACCGGGAGTATTGACGGCTGGATCCCCCCGCAGGTCCTGGACGCCTGCGGTGAGCGGCTGCACGAAGAGTGTCCCGTGGTGATCGAGGGTGTGCTGGAAGCCGACGAGGGCGTGCGCCGTGTCGTGATTCAGGAGATCTGGACCCTGGACGAAGCCCGTGCCCGACTGGCACGGCGGATGCGCATCCACGTCCGATTGGTCGGCGCATCCCGGGACGCACCGGACGTCCTGCAGTCCGTGCTGCAACAGCAGCCCGGTACGACCGAAGTGGAACTCGTATTGAAAAAACCGGGTCGATTTTCCACCGTCGTGGCCCTGCCGTTTCGGGTACGCCTGAGCGATGCGCTGATCGAACAGATCGAGCAGATCTTCGGTCCCGGATGTGTGGAAATCCTGTAGCCGTTTAAGAATCCTGCCCCGTGCGGACTTTTTCCCGCCATTCGTTGAGGACGTCTTCCAGGGTCTGCGTGAGGGGAATGGCCGTCTGCCAGCCGGTCGCCTGTCGGATACGACCGGGATCCCCCACGAGTACGGGAATATCCACCGGACGGTACCGTTTCGGATCGACTTCCACCCGGATCGGCCGGCGCGCGTATGCACGCAGACGGTCCAGCAGATCGCGGATCCGGATGCCCTGACCGGAACACACGTTGTAGGCGACACCCGGCATACCCTTTTCGATAAGCATTCGATATGCCCGTGCGATGTCCCGCACGTCCGTGAAGTCGCGCACGGCCTCTAAATTGCCCACCCGGATTATCGGGTCGCGTCGACCGGCTTCGATTTCCGCGATCTGCCGGGCAAAATCCACGATCACAAACCCGGAACGCTGGCCCGGACCGGCATGGTTGAATGCCCGAACCGCAATGACCGGGATGTGGAATGCATGATGATATTGAAACCCCAGCAGTTCCTGACAGGCTTTGCTCAATCCGTATGGGGTCACCGGTCGGATCGGATGGGATTCGGGAATCGGGCAGGCATCCGGCTGAACGATCCCGTACACCTCCGCGGAACCGATGAGGAGCACCCGCGGACGCAGTTCCAGGGCCACCAGAACCTCCATTAACCGGTAACTGCCCCAGAAGTTGACGTCCATATAAGCCGTCCGTTCTTCCCAGGAGCGACCCACATGCGCACGACCGGCGAGATGCACGATGGCATCCGGACGGACCTCCGTGAGTACGGATCGCCAGTGCACCTCTTCCCGAACGTCCAGTTGCCACCAGGTCACCCCGTTCGTATCGACCGTGGGTGAGGGGGTTACCGTGCGGCTCGTGGCGTGGACGGTATACCCGCACCGTAAGAGTTCGCGAATCACATGGGTACCGACAAATCCCGTACCACCCGTGACCAGTATACGCTGCATGGCGGATATAACATCAGGCTGCGTGTGTGCGGAATCATCGCGACGCACGGACGCGTTCCCGCCAGTAGTTCAGGGTGTCTTCCAGCGTCCGTTCAAAGGGAATTTCCGGTTGCCAGCCAGTGATGGCGCGGAACTTTGATGCGTCACCAATGAGAATCGGAACATCCGACGGGCGCAGACGGGATGGGTCAACCTGCACGTCGATCGGTCGATTCGCCATCCGCAGTAACGCGTCCAGTACGTCCCGGATTTTGCGTCCCACACCGCTCGCAATGTTGTACACTTCGCCGGGTTCTCCATTGGCCAGTGCCAGCCAGTACCCGCGGACCATGTCCCGGACGTCTGTGAAGTCGCGGATGGCGTCCAGATTGCCCACATGGATCACCGGCGGGCGCAAACCGGCCTCGATTTCCGCAATCTGTTTGGCAAAATTGGAAATCACGAATACCTCACCGCGGCGGGGCCCCGTATGGTTGAACCCGCGGGTGCGGATGATGTGCATTCGGTAACTCATGTGGTACTGGTACCCCAGCAGATCCTGGGCAACCTTCGATACGGCATACGGGCTCAGGGGACGGAGCGGATTCGTTTCGCGGATGGGTACCTCGTCCGGGTGTACCATACCGTATTCCTCGCTGGACCCCGCAATTTGGATCCGTGGATTCAGATTGAGTGCACGGCACGCTTCAAAAATGTGGATCTGTGCCGTGACGTTTACGGCGAATGTCTCGGCGGGGAGTTTCCAGGACGTCGGGACAAAACTCTGCGCCGCGAGATGAAAGATCCAGTCCGGTCGCACGTCCCGCAGCGTCCAGTATACGGCCGCAGCGTCCGTCAGATCGCACTCGATCAGGCGGATACGGTCCAGCAGGTGCCGGATATTGTCCATCCGGCTGCGCCAGCGGTATGTGCCGTAGACTTCAACGTCCGGATGGTGCGCAAGAATGTATTCAGCAAGATGGCTTCCGGCGAATCCGGTAATCCCGGTGATCAGAACCCGCATCGGGTGTCCTCCGCTTTGGATCGGCGTCATCACAGAAAATGTGCCTGCATTATACATGGGCAGCGATCCGGGGGCAACGGCTGTGCGCTGAGATCTGGACAGGAAATGGGACACCGGATGGTCTGCATGTGCGTCCGTGGTCAGGACCCGGAAGGGCAGGTCTCCGGCGGGTTCCCCTGACCCGTTCCCGTTCTTTACCGTCTTCCGTCGCCGGTCACCGTTCGAATGGGTATATCGCATTTTTTCTATCTCTGGGATCGGGACAGGCCATGGGACCCCGTGGGTCCCCATGCGGTCATGCGCTATCCCCAGCCCATGCGATGCCCCGTCTCCTGTCTTCCGTCTCCCGTCCCGAACACCGGACACCTGGGACCTGACACCTGGGACCTGAGACCCGACACCTGACACCCGAGACCGGTGGCCACCGGCACACCGGTGGTTCCGGTGGTGCGCATGTCCCATGGCCTGTCCCGATCCCGGTTTCTATCTCTGTGGACTCCGTGTCTCCGTGGTGCAATGATCCTGCGTATATCGTGGTTCCATCGGGACCCCTGTCCCATTCCCCGTCCCGGTTTCAACTGTGCGAATTTGCATCCAGACAGCCCGATCAATAGAATGGACGTCGATCTTGTCCGCACGCGGTCACACCATGGTTGCAGACGTGGATGTTCGGAACGCGCAGTCCGTATTGATGTGTATTCGCTGCCACCGCACGTGGCCGCTGGACACCGGACGGTTGTTTTGCACATGCGGGGGACTGTTTCAGGTTGCACATGATCTCGCCGCCTGGCAGCGGGCTGGAATGACACCAGAGACATTTCTGTGCAGGCAGGCTTCCTCCCGTCCGGAAGACCGCAGCGGTGTCTGGCGGTTTCGGGAACTCGTCCTTCCGGCACTTCGACCGGACGAGTTCGTGACCCGCCAGGAAGGACATACGCGGATGTATACCTTCCCGCGCACGAACCGCTGGATCGGTCATGACCACGTGGTCTTCAAACATGAGGGAGAAAATCCCACCGGCTCGTTTAAAGATCGGGGTATGACCGTTGCGATCTCATGGGCCCGGCATCGTGGTGCCCGCATGGTCATCTGTGCGTCCACGGGGAACACGGCGGCATCGGCGGCTTCTTACGCGGCACTGGCGGGCCTGCCTGCGGTCGTTGTGATTCCGCATAAGATGACGGCCGTGGGTAAGGTCGCTCAGGCGATGGCGTATGGTGCGCGGGTCGTGCAGGTACGCGGGAACTTCGATACGGCCATGCAGTGGGTGATGG
>CAZIRO010000161.1:0-6145 GCA_964541595.1 uncultured Acidobacteriota bacterium | reverse complement strand
TGGACTGCGAGTGGCAGGGATATGAAGTCCACCTGCTCGGTATCGGATTCGATCCGGAACACCTGGAGTTACGGGCCTATCTTGACGAAATCCATGCCGTGCGCCGGCGGGAATACACCCGCGTGATGGACCAGATCAATCAGATCCTCGGCGAGCCGTTCCTGACACCGGAAACGGTATTTCCCGCGCCCATCGAGACCTGGATGAAACCGCATCTGTTTCGCCGTCTGGGGGACCATCCCCGGTTTCGTCACCTGCATCCGGACGATCGATACCGGTACTTCAAGGAATGGATGCGAGAATACGACATCCACATTCGCATTCCGAAACTCCCCATCGATCGGGCCATTACGCTGATCCATCTTGCCGGCGGGTATGCTGTACTCGCGCATCCGGGATATTACTGGAAACACGGCATGCCTTTCCCGGAGAGTTTACTCGCGTTGAAAGAACGCGGACTGGACGGGATCGAGGTGTTCTACCCCTACTTTCAACCGCGTGCTCCGGAATTCCCGAACGAAACGGAAGCGACGGAAACGGTGGTACAGTTCTACCGGTGGGCGCGGGAGTACGGTCTGCTCATGACACGGGGGTCGGATATTCATCAGGCTGACCACTATTCCACACGGTATCCTCATCTGCAACGGATTCGACAGCGGGTGGCGGCGTTGTAAGCCCCAGACGGGCGCGCAGGTCCGGGTCCTGCAACATCTGCAATGCGGACCGGGCCGCACGCTGGGCCGCCTGTTTTTTCGTCGGCCCCACGCCACGTCCGAGTTCGGTTCCGCGATAGACCACCGCAATTTCAAATTCCCGCGCGTGTTCCGGTCCCGAACTGCGGACCACGTGATACTCCGGAAGTTCCGGGGCAAACGACTGCAGGTATTCCTGCAGGATGTTGCGGTAATTGATCCAGTGGAACAGGTTGTGTTCCATCATTTTCAATTCCGGTGCAAACACCCGCAGGATCCAGTCCCGTGCCGTGACAAAATCGCTGTCCAGGTAGATCGCGCCGATGATGGCTTCCAGCGTGTCCGCCAGCAACTGGCGAATGAACCGGTGAACGGCGGTCTTGTCCGGTCGAAACCGTATGAAATCCAGCAGATGCAACCGCCGTCCGATACGGGACAGTGTCGTCGTATTGATGATATAGGTCCGCCGTTTGGTCAGGTCACCTTCCAGCATCTGATGGCCGTACTTGCGCACCAGGTAGTCCGTCACGGCAAGTTCGAGGACCGCGTCACCGAGAAATTCCAGGACTTCGTTGTGCGTCAACGGATTCGTCGGTCGGCCGGACATTGACTTATGCGTCAACGCCCGTTCGAGCAACCGAACGTCCTGGAACCGATATCCCAGTTGTTGCTGGCAACGCAGCAGGTTCTGGTGGCGTTCGTCGCTCATGTTGACACCGTCTCTCGGGATTTCGTGGCCGGCGCACGTTCTTCGTCCGGCGTGAGCAGGGCGTCCATATGTTGATCCAGCGCTGAAATATGCAGATGTACCGTATTACGTTTCCAGTCCAGGATCCCCCGTTCTTTCCACTCGAGCAGTATCCGTTCGACCTCCAGGAAGGGCAATCCTGTCACCTTTCCAACCGTTTCCATCCAGTTGGGAATCGTCAATCGTACGGTATCCCCGGAAACCCGGACGTTTTCCAGGTGTTTCCGCAGGAAATGACCGAGTTTGACCTGCGCCAGATCGTGTCGATAGGCCTGCACCGCACGGTCCAGCTCGTCCATTTTATCGGAAAAAAAGGCCATAAACCGTTGCAGTAACTGATCGTGCCGGAAAAATACCCGAATAAAGTTTTCCGATTTCATACTTGCAATGATACCGTCCTCGTGCACGGCCGCCTGATGATCCCATGTGTGTTCCGCACAGAGGCAGACGGTACCGAAGTATTCTCCGGGACCGATGATGCGCAGGATCTCTTCCCGGCCATCATCCGTAATTCGGGATAGACGCACGGCGCCTTCACGGACAATGAAAAACCGGTCCGCTGGATCGTCCATCAGATAGATCAACTGATTGCGACGCACTTTCTGGACAAACAACACGTACTCGAAGAAATCCAGATTACGGTACACGAACTCGGTGATCTTTTCACAGTATGCATGCCGCCATTGATCAACCGGCAGACTCATGACATGGCCTCCATCAACCGGGGTGAGTTTCGGCAGAACGCGATGTCGGCTGCATGGACAACACCGGCGTCGCCGTGCGTGCGCGCCAGTATCCCCACCATACCAGAGACAGGAGTACAGCCAGGAGCGCAATCCACTGGGAAGTTGACAGTCCCCAGAAACTTCCCCGGGGATCCCCGCGGAAAAACTCAATGACAAATCGGCCGACACCATACATGGGCAGGTAGATCCACCACAGATCCCCGCTACGCCGTCGCCAGCGGATCAACACAAAGATCGTAACAAAGATCACGAGGTTCCATGCACTCTCGTAAAGTTGTGTGGGATGCAGCGGGGTCATCAGCGGGGTACCGATTTTCTCTCCGGAAAAGGGGTGAGTGAATTCGACCGCCCAGGGCACATCCGTGGGTTTACCGTAACAGCACCCGGCGGCGAAACAGCCGATCCGTCCGATCGCGTGTCCCAACGCCAGGGGTGCTGCCGCGAGATCGGCCGCGTCCCACAGGGGGGCCTGCACCCTGCGCAGGTACCAGATCGACAGCGCCGCCGCGCCGATCAACCCGCCGTAAAATACACCACCGGCATGGAGAAAGGTCAGCAGGATGCCCTTCGGCGTCCACTCGATATACCGCCATTCCACGATAAAATAGAGCAAACGGGAGCCGACAATGACACCGATCAGCACATAAAACGCCCAGTCCCAGACGAATATCTTGGGAAACCCGAACCGGGGCGCCAGGTAGATGGCCAGCGCAAGGGCGCATAGAAATCCGAATGCGACCAGCATACCATAGGTGTACAGCGTAATCGGTCCGATTTTCACGAGGATGGGCAACATGTTGTGTACCTGCGGCTTTGCATACTCGCAATAATTTAAGTCGACCCCGATCGTTCGGCAATTCGGGACACCCGCGATCGGGACGGGTGGGGGTTCTTTTCCCGGTCTGTTTCGGAGACGTATCGGAACCCGTTGTCGCGCACATGCGTTACTGATCAGCAACATTCCACCGGGACCTTCCGGGAACGGCCTTGCCGGACCCAACATCCAGATGCGCCATCCGAGTTCGAATATGCGTGCAAGTGCGGTCTGGCGGACGGTCGGCCTGGTGCTGTTTCTCTTTATTCCCGTCGTCCTGTACTGTTTCGTTGCGCAACCGGAACCCCTGGGGTGGTCGCTGGCGGTCGGGCTGGTCCTGATGTTCGGCCATCGATTCCTTGCGGTTCCGTATATGCAGCGTGTGGCACCGCACATGTGTATCTGGTGCCAGCGCTGGTGGCACGATTCAGCGCGGATGGCCGTGTTACACCTGCACAACGTTCCCACGCCGATTCGTACCTGTCCCCATCATCGATCCCCGACCGCACGGTTCTTTGCGTTGATCTGGAAATGGCGACGGGGGCTGCAACTCGGCATTTTTGTTCCTCTGGGGATTTTACTGGTGTCGATCGCGCTTGCCGCCTTCGGAGGCCCCGACTGGCGCAGCGTGACCACGCCCGCATTCAAACTGATCATCGGCGGGGTCGTCAACGCTGCTGCGCTGGGGTATCTCTGGGAAACCGTGCCCCCTGCTATTGGGGCATCCTTTCCGATGCATAACTTCTATCTCATCGGGATTCGCAACATCCTGTGGGTGTTCCGCATCGTGGGCATTTTCTGGATCGTCCAGGTGTTGATGCACATCGGGCATCGGATATAACCCGCCGGCCGATTACCAGAACACCCGGATCCCGAGCCGCACGATACGTGGCTGCATGATTTCGATGACCCGTCCGTACAGATCCGGTCGATCGGCTCGCGTGTACTTTTTCAGGGGGATCGCGTTGTTCGTCACGTTAAACCCCTCGAGCCACAGCGTCAATCCGCCGCCCGGGAGACGAAACGTTTTCCCGATCCGGAGATGAATCTGCCAGAAGACGGGCAAACGCAGCGTACCCGGCGGATGGGTCCATACGTCGATCGTGCGTCCCCAGCCGTTCGACCGTCGTTGCACGCGATACCGGGACAGGAACGGAAACCCATCCCGCACCTGAATCGTCCCGCTGCACCACCACCCGGAGCGCAACGTCCACGTGAAATACACTTTCCCGAACCATCGCACATGGGCGCCGCCGAATGCGACCGCGGCCCGATCGATCTGGGCGATATTCGTGGGGTCCAGGTATGCTGAACGTGCGGTATAATGGTGTACATACCGTTCCCATGCAACGCTCCAGCCGATCCGGCGCGACCGGTGGGGCGTATACTCTCCACGCCACTCGAGACCGTAATAATCACGGTGGTACCCGCGTTGATTCGTCCACAGCACGGATGTCGGTTTCGGCAGTGTACACGCGTAATACGGCCAGCCGCCCCACTCCGGGGGAAGCCGACCGACGACCTCCCAGCAGTGCAACAGATCGGTGAACGTGACCCGCTGTTGCGGATCGTACGGGAAGGCCTCCTTCCGACGGAATAACCGGCGGTAGAACCCGTGGAGTTCCATCCAGAACCGTTGTCCCCAGTGACCGGTCCAGCCGAACATGAATTCCACATTCCGGGGCGACGCAAACGCCGGATCGACAAACGTCCGTACCCGATTGGGATCCCCCGGCGGGTGGTCCCAGAATGTGGGCGTCGTCCAGTCGATCTCCTCCGGATCGGGAACCCCGTTCGCATTCACATCGCCGATCCAGCGAAACCGGATCTCCCGCATGCGGGTGGCACTCATATCCATCGCCTGCCGGTAATCCAGCGTTGCCGGATACCACGCGACGCCCCATTTGAGGACCGATCGTCCGGCTGCGTCCATACGCCAGGCCACATGCACACGTGGCGATAGGGTGGTCCATGTAAACGGTAATCGCTGCGTTTCCGTACGGCCGGGAGGCAACCATTCGGGGACCCGGGGATGTGCGGGGACCGTCACCGAACGGGTGATACTCCACTGCCGGTCGAACCGCACGCCTGCTGTCAGGGTCCATCGTCCCCATTCCAGCGTGTCCTGCACGTATGCACTCCAGCGGTACACGACCGGACGCGTGTGGCCCATACGGAAGAACGCCACTTCTCCACTGCGAGTCGGCGCAGCGATGTCATCGTAGAGGATCACCATGCCGTTGCCCCAGTTCGTCCGCACGTCGGCAGCCACCCGGCGCCATTCAAAACCGGCTTTGAACTCGTGCTGCAATGCCGTCCCGAGCGATTGCCAGGCGGTCGTGCGCAGGTTCAGATACTGCATCGTCTGACGGATGCGTTCCCAGAGGTACCCCTCATGATACACCCCGGTCGCCTGATCCAATCGAACCGGACGGTCACTCCCGGCCATGGGTTCCCGTTCTTCCCGATAGGGTGCCATCCACCCGAAACGTACGGAAACCCACCCGTGCGGGGTGGGCGTCCATTCGTCCTGTACGGTCCACAACCCGCTTGTGCGGCGTTCGCGCCAGGATGCCGGTGCCGGGCGTTCGAAACCGGCATCGGCGTGGTCCCTGCGGATGGGATTCCACGATCCGAGCACGCCGAACATGTGGTTGCCCACACGCGCATGAGCATGCATATTGAACACATGAATTTGCGTGCGTTCCGGGATGTCCCCCTGAAACGTCGGTACCCGGATGGCCAGTTGCTGCATCCCCCAGCCGGTCCAGATCCACATGCGGTCACGCCGCAGCGGTCCACCGAGGTGGACACCCGTATCGATCAGGTGGTCAATCCGTTGGCCTGCCGACGCACGCCGAATGCGATCGTCGGACTGCGTGTGCGTCGCCTGCAGACGCCGGTCTGCCCAGATCCATCGTCCGCCGCCGCTCCACCGATTCGAGCCGCGTCGGGGAATCACATTCACGGTGACGCCACCGGTGAACGCTTCGACATCTGCCGCACCCGTGACCACGTGAATCTCCTCGATCGCATCGAAATCGAAAAAGATCATGGTATTGCCCCGTTCCCGGGGATCGGTGACCATGACGCCGTTGACGTACCAGTGGGCATTGTTCTTGGCTTCGCCCCGGCCATAAAAATA
>CAZIRO010000160.1:0-6251 GCA_964541595.1 uncultured Acidobacteriota bacterium | reverse complement strand
TAACCGTGACGGGTGTCCTGCAGCGCGTGGTGGCGATCGGCGGGGAAACACCGGGGTGGACCCTGCGATTGGACCGCGCGGTGCGGATCGGAGCACGGACGTATCGAACCGTGGACATCGATCCGGCGGGTCGGGATCTGGCACCCTATGTCGGACGGAGGGTTCAGATCACCGGTCGTTTGGAGATGCGCACGGGCGTGGAACGCGGGAACTACCCGGTGATCGTCGTCCATCAGGTCCAGTGATCGACCACGCCCATCTGACGAAATTTCGCGTAACGACGTTCCAGTAACGTGTCAATGGCAACACCCTGCAGTTCCGCAAGTCCCCGTTCGATCGCGGCGGCAATCCGGCGGGCCGTGTCTTCCGGATCGGCGTGCGCACCGCCCAGGGGTTCTGCAATGATCTCATCGATGACCCCGAACTTCAGGAGGTCGTTCGCGGTCAAACGCAGGGTCTCTGCGGCTTCTTTTGCACGTCCCGCGTCCCGCCACAGGATGGACGCGCAGCCTTCTGGGGAAATGACCGAATAGATGGCATACTGCAACATATAAATCCGGTCCCCCACAGCAATGCCCAGTGCCCCGCCGCTCCCACCTTCGCCGATCACGAACACCAGGATCGGCGTACGCAGTCGGGCCATTTCGCGCAGGTTCTCGGCGATCGCCTGGGCCTGCCCCCGGGCTTCGGCGCCGATTCCGGGGTACGCGCCCGGGGTGTCCACAAACGTGATCACCGGTCGGCGGAACTTCTCGGCAAGTTTCATGATCCGCAGGGCTTTGCGGTACCCTTCCGGATGGGGCATACCGAAGTTGCGGTACATTTTTTCCTGCATGTCCCGACCTTTCTGATGGCCGATGACCGCGACCGGTTGTCCTTTGAAGAACGCAATACCTCCGACGATCGCCGGATCGTCGCCGAAACGCCGGTCACCGTGGAGTTCAATGAAATCGTCGAAGATCATCCGGATGTAGTCCAGCGTATACGGACGATTGGGATGCCGGGCAACCTGCACGATTTCCCATGGTGTCAGTCGACTGTAAATCTGCCGGCGGTATGTCGTCAGTTTTCGACGCAGTCGGCGGAGTTTTTTCTGCACCCTGGGATCGTCCGCCTGCGTTTCCAGTGCTTCGATTTCCTTGACCAGTTCGGCAATGGGACGCTCGAATTCCGGAATCGGTGCGCTCATGGTTCATCCTGCCGGATCTTCGACCACGGGCTGTTGTGATATGCGGTCAGCGCGTGCTGTTGTTCGATCAGGTGCCAGGGGGACTGGGCATAGACATCTTCAAACATGGACGACAGGGGCGGCATCGGTTGTTGTTCGGCGTGTGCGATGACACGCATCACCTCCTGCTGGATTCGTGTGATGATCGTCTGTTCCCGTTCCGGATCCAGCAGGCCTTTGTGTTCCAGATACCGGCGAAACCGCGCGATCGGGTCTTTTCGGCGCCATGTTTCGACCTCGGTCTCGTCGCGGTAGCGGGACGGATCGTCCGAAGTCGAATGTGCACCGATCCGGTAGGTAACCGCCTCGATCAGGGTGGGACCTTCCCCCCGTCGGGCTTTTTCCACGGCATACCGCGTGACCGTATATACGGCGAGGACATCGTTGCCGTCCACGCGGATGCCTTCAAATCCGTAAGCGACGGCTTTTATGGCGATGGATGGCGTGGCTGTCTGTCGGTGGAAGGGAACCGAAATCGCCCACTGGTTGTTCTGACAGAAGAATACCACCGGTGCCCGGAACACGCCGGCGAAGTTCATGGCCACGTGGAAATCCGCTTCGGACGTTGCGCCGTCCCCCAGGTACGCGATGACGACGACAGGATCCCGCATCTGCCGGGCGGCCATGGCTGCACCGACGGCCTGCGGCAACTGCGTGCCGATACAACTCGACCACGCCACGTGGCGTACCCGGCGATCGCTGTAATGGCAGGGCATCTGCCGTCCTTTCAGGATGTCTTCGCAGTTGCCAAACAGTTGATTCGCCAGGTCCTGCAACCGATAGCCCCGCAATAATGCCACGCCGACTTCCCGCAATGCCGGAAACACCCAGTCGTCCGGTCGCAGGGCCAGTGCGCTGCCGACCACGGCAGCTTCCTGTCCAGTGGCCGCACCGTAGAACGCGATTCGTCCCTGGCGTTGCAGTTTGAGCATGCGGTCGTCGATGGTGCGGATGGTCAACATCCCTTCATATGCCCGGATCAGGGTCGCGTCATCCAGATCGGGTTCGATCGCCGGGCTGGCTGTGCCGTCTTCTCGCAGGATCTGAAACAGTTCAGACGGTCCGACAACGGTGATCATACGGGATACTCCCCGGGCACGAATTCAGTGGTCCATTTCCCAAATTCGTATCGGACGCAGATGCACGCAGATCAAAAAACCTGTCTGCACGCATCCGCGTCCATCCGGGTCCCATCCCCTCAACCTCCGGCACCTTTTTCGTCACTTCACCTGGAAAATGAACTACTTAAATCTGCAGGAACAACAGGTGCGGGTTCTCGAGGTGTTCCTTCACCACCTGCATGAATTCGGCGCCGACGGCGCCGTCGACCACCCTGTGGTCCAGGGAAATGCTCAGATACATCATGTGCCGGATCACGATCGCGTCGTCCCGCACGACCGGCCGGGGTGCGATCCTGTGCACCCCCAGGATGGCGACTTCCGGATAGTTGATCACCGGCGTGGCGAGGATTCCCCCGAGTTTCCCCAGCGACGTGATCGTGAACGTGCTTCCCTGGACGTCCTGCGGCGCGAGTTTTCCGTTGCGTGCCTTTTCTGCGAGTTCGGCGATCGTGCGGGCAATTTCCAGTAGAGATAGACGATCCGCCTGATGGACCACCGGAACGGTCAGCCCCTCATCGGTCTGTGTGGCGATACCGATGTTGTAGTACTTCTTGAGCACGATCTCCTGCCGTTCCTCATCCAGCGAGGCGTTCAGCAGGGGATACCGTTTCAGGCCGATGACCACGGCTTTCACAATAAACGGTAGATAGGTCAACCGCACCCCCTGGGCTTCGGCAACCGGTTTCATTTGTTCACGCAGGTGAACGAGTTCGGTCATATCGACTTCTTCGACGTACGTGTAGTGTGCAGCCGTTCGTTTGGACTCGGCCATGCGCCGCGCGATCACACGTCGCAGGCCGCGCAGAGGAATCCGTTCTTCACGCATCGGCACTGTTTCAGGCGCAGGGGGTGGTGCCGGTACCGTTGCTGGCGGCGGGACGGCAACTTCTGCGGGAGGTGGTGCAGCTTTCTGCTGTTCTGCGAACCGAAGGACGTCTTCTTTTGTCACACGTCCCTGCGGTCCGGTACCCTGCACCTGACGAATGTCCACACCGAGTTCCCGTGCCAGCCGCCGTGTGGCCGGTGTGGCCAGGACACGGCCTGGAGGCAGATCGGCCGGTCGCGCGGCCGGCGTGGATGATTCGACCGGCTGTGCGACCTCCGCCGCCGGTTGCGTTGCGGTGGACATCTCGGCAGCCGGTGCAGTATACGTTTCGCCGGGTTCGCCGATGACGATGAGTACGGATCCAACTTTGACGATATCGCCTTCCCGGCCGAACCGTTTCAGGACCACACCCTTCCGGGGAGAGGGGATCACGACGTTCGCCTTGTCCGTCAGCAGTTCGACCATCGGCTGATCTTCTTCAATGGCATCGCCTTCCTGGACGTACCATTTCACAATTTCCGCTTCGACCATCCCTTCGCCGATGTCCGGAAGACGAAACTCGTATGCCATGGGAACCTTCTCCATACGGGCAAAAGGGTCATTGCTGTCGGGTGTCCCGGTGGTTAAAAATGCACGGTTTCGTAAATCGCTTTGAGAACACGGCCCGCGTCTGGCAGGTATTCGTGTTCCAGCGTGTACGGAAACGGCGTATCAAATCCGGTCACCCGTACGGGGGGTGCTTCCAGGTACAGAAACGCGCGTTCGCTGATCAGTGTAATGAGTTCGGACGCGTAATTACACGTGCGGGGGGCCTCGTTCACGATCACGACGCGTCCGGTTTTCTTAACAGACCGTTCGATCGTATCGATGTCCACCGGCCAGAGCGTGCGCAGGTCGATGAGTTCGACGGAGATACCGTACTTTTCCTGGGCCTTCTGGGCAGCCTCACGGGCCTCGACCATCATCGCACCGTACGATATCAGTGTGACGTCCGTACCCTCACGTTCGATTTTTGCCTTCCCGAGGGGAACCGTATAGTCACCCTCCGGAACCTCACCGGTCGCCGCACGGTAAATCCGTTTCGGTTCAAAGAAGATGACGGGATCTTCATCGCGAATGGCCGCAAGCAACAGTCCTTTGGCATCGTACGGATTCGACGGCATCACGACTTTCAGACCGGGGGTGTGAATGAAGTAGGCTTCCGGGCTCTGCGAGTGGTAGTGTCCCCCGCGAATGCCGCCACCGGAGGGCGTGCGAATGACTAGGGGACAACTGTACTGTCCCCCGGAGCGGTACCGGTATTTGGCCGCTTCGTTCACAATCTGGTCAAATGCCGGATAGATAAAGTCGGCGAACTGAATTTCCGCCACCGGCCGCAGCCCGTACAGTGCCATCCCGATCGCCGTGCCGATGATACCGCCTTCGGCCAGAGGTGTGTCGATCACCCGATCGGGACCGAACTCGTCCAGCAGGCCAACCGTGACCCGGAAGACACCGCCGAGGCGACCGACGTCCTCACCCATTACGATCACACGGGGATCCCGTCGCATTTCCAGACGCAGCGCATCGTTCAGAGCCTGGATCATGTTCATGACTGCCATTGCTCTTTCTCCTGCAGATATTGGAGAAATCGGGTTTTCTGTTCCTGCAAATGCCAGGGCATGTCCCGGTAGACGTCATCGAACATGGTCTCAATCGCGGGTGGGGGAATCTGTTCCACTTCCTCGATGGTCCGTGCGATCACGTCCCGGACTTCCTCGCGCAGGCTTTCTTCCATGGCCTCGTTCCAGTACCCCTTGTGTTCGAGATATTCCCGAAACCGGATCAACGGATCCCGCTGCCGCCAGCGTTCCACCTCTTCTTCGGAACGGTAGCGCCGTGGATCGTCCGAAGACGAATGCGCGCCGATACGGTACGTCACCGCTTCGATGAGTGTGGGACCACCACCGTTTCGTGCCTTTTCCACCGCTTTTTGCGTGACCGTGTATACGGCGAGGATGTCATTGCCGTCCACACGGACGCCTTCAAAACCGTAAGCGTGCGCTTTGACCGCGATCGATCGTGCCGCTGTCTGGCGTTCGTACGGTACGGAAATGGCGTACTGGTTGTTGCGACAGAAAAAGACGATCGGCACTTTGAATACGCCGGCAAAATTGCATCCCACATGAAAATCGCCTTCAGACGTTGCGCCGTCCCCGAAATAGGTGATGACCACGATCGGATCGCCGACGATTTTTGCCGCCCAGGCAAATCCGACAGCCTGCGGAATCTGTGTACCGACCGGGCTGGAGATCGACGCCATGTGGGCTTCCCGGAAACTGTAGTGGTTCGGCATTTGACGGCCTTTGACATTGTCTTCCGCGTTGCCGTACATCTGTGCGACATACTTCTTTAACGGCACATCCCGCCAGAGCGCCAGACCGGATTCCCGATAGGCGGGGAATATCCAGTCCTCGTCCCGAAGTGCGGCCACACTGCCGATAACGGCGGCTTCCTCGCCGGTACACGTCAGATAGAATCCGATGCGTCCCTGGCGCTGCAGTTTGAACAGCCGATCGTCCAGTTCCCGGTTGAGCACCATCGTGCGATACATTTTCAGCAACAGGTCTTTTGATAGATTGGGATCCCGTTCCGGGTCAGCCGTACCGTCTTCACGAAGTACGCTGAAGATCGGCAGGTCTTCCCGGATGTCGCTGGTGACAAAAATGACTTCGTCCATAGGAATCCCCCTCGGATGGGTTCAGATCGTGGCGTATCGGGTACGGGCCGGTATTCGAACGATGGATGTGCTGCAATACGGCCGTGCGCACCCGACCCCAGCGTTGTCCGGGGATCATGCGGTGTACACATGTGAACGGCGTCGTCTCAGAGGTATTCTTTTAACACAACTGGCGAGAAATGTAAAATGGGGGGAGCTGGGATCAGGATAGGGAATGGGACAGCGGAACTACCGGATCCACCGGTGTGCCGGTGGCCATCGGTCTCAGGTCCCGGGTCTCAGGTCCCGGGTCTCAGGTCCCGGGTCTCAGGTCCCAGGTGTCAGGTATTCCGGTGTCAGGTATCCGGAACGGAGGAC
>CAZIRO010000159.1:0-6274 GCA_964541595.1 uncultured Acidobacteriota bacterium | reverse complement strand
CACCCCAGCCCCGGACCATATCCATTTTACACCCATAACCCCTAACATCTGACCCCGTTTAACATAGAAGACCCGACGCGCGGTGTCGACCAGTCCATCCGCTCATCCGGTGCATCCCCTGGCCCATTTCCCGTCCCGATCTCGGAGGAATTGCGTTGTCGTTCGGAGCAGGATGCAATACAATGAGACACAGTTTTTGGAGAAGTTCAGGGGAACACAATGTATCTGCTGATCCTGACGCTATTTTTCATCTCCGGTGCACTCGGTCTCGGGTATCAGGTGTTATGGAGCAAGTACCTCCTCGACTTCATCGGCGTTAGCGCCTATTCGTACGCGACCGTTCTGGCCGCATTCATGGGGGGACTGGCCATCGGCAGCTGGTGGCTTGGACGATGGGCCGACCGTATGGCCAACCCACTGAAGCTATACGCCTATCTGGAAGTCGGCGTCGGTCTATACGCTGTCATTTACCTGCCCCTGCGTGAATGGACCGCACGTCTCTATGCTCAGTGGATTCACTACACACCGGAACACGCCGGTGCGGCGACCGGTATATGGGCAAAGATTGTGGTATCCGCCATACTGCTGCTGCCTCCGACCATCCTCATGGGCGGGACATACCCGGCGCTGGTTCGGCACGTGACGGAGAGCATGCGTGTGGTCGGGCGGCGGGCGTCTCAACTGTATGCAGTCAACGCTTTTGGCGCCGTACTGGGTACGCTCGCCATGGCCTTCCTGTTCATGCCGGTACTCGGCATGCGTGCAAGTCTGATGCTTCTCGCACTGCTCAACGGGCTTGTAGGACTGACGGCACTGTTGCTCACCCGTTATGAGACAGCATCCGGAGCCGCGGCTCCGGGAGACCACGCGATGTCCCCTGCGGCGGGGGCCGACGTGCCGGAATGGTCGCCCTGGCTCGTGCGTGTCGGGCTGCTCGTGATCTTTATTGAAGGCCTGATGGGATTCGCGTATGAGATCGCCTGGACACGCTTCTTCGGGATCGTCCTGGGGTCAAGTACCTATTCGTTTTCCATCATGCTGGCCGCGTTCATCAGCGGCATTGCCATCGGGAGTGCCATCCTTGCACGTCTGGACGCGCGCATCCGGAACCCCATGGCGTTTTTCGGATGGACCCAGCTGGGTGTGGGTCTGACGGTCATCGCGTTGATCCCCGTGTATCCCTATATTCCGTGGTTTTTCCAGCAGTACGCGAGTCTGTTTTCGCAGCGAGTCGGGGCGTTCTATCTGTATGAATCCGGCAAGTTACTGCTCTGTTTTCTGATCATGCTGGTGCCCACCGTACTCATCGGTATGTCGCTACCCCTGGTCGTGAAGGGGTTGAGCCGCAGTCTGGCCCGTCTGGGATACGACACGGGTCGGGTCTACGCATGGGATACGTGGGGCAACGTCACGGGATCACTCCTTTCCGGTCTGCTGTTATTACCCGTGCTGGGCGTTGAACGATTGCTCCGGTTCTCGGCGATCGGGAACGGGATACTCGGACTGGGTATCGTCGCACTGTATACGCAGCGAAACAGCCGACGACGATGGACGCTGGCCGTTGCCGGCGCAGTGGTCGTATGGAGCGGTATCATGGCATGGCATGTGCTGGCCGGTCCCTGGGACCCACGATGGTTCTCTCTGGCACCGTTCCGCCGTACCCTGCAACCGCCGCCCCTGCGGGTGGTCCGGGAACAGATTCAGCATAGACGCATGCTGCTGTTTAAAGACGATCCGGCCGCGCATCTCATGGTCGTGGAATTTGTCCCCGCAAGGAACAACCCTGTGCAACGTAAAAGACGCAGCATTTCTCTGTTCGTGAACGGCAAAGTCGATGCGTCGTCTATCGGGGACATGCCGACGCAGATATTGAGCGGGCATATCCCGCTGGTGTTGCATCCCGATCCGAAAGACGTGCTCATCATCGGACTGGCGAGTGGCACAACCGCCGGCGCCGTGTTGAAACACCCCATTCGCCGGCTGGACGTTGTCGATATTATCCGTGCCATGCCTGAGGCCACGCGGATTTTTTCCCCGTGGAACGGGAACCCCTTCGCAGATCCCCGGTTTCACCTGATCGTCGACGATGCCCGGAGTTATCTACTGTACACCCGCCAGAAGTACGACGTGATCATCTCCGAACCGTCCAATCCGTGGATGGCAGGGACCGGTGCACTGTTCAGCCGGGACTTTTACGAACGGGCACGGCATGTGCTCCGTCCGCACGGGATCTATCTGCAGTGGGTCCAGGCGTATGAAATGCACGACGAAACGTTCGCCGCGATGGTACGGAGTTTCCGTGCCGTATTTCCATACGTGTATGGGTTCCAGGGAAACAGTAAAGACGTCCTCCTGCTCGGATCACTGCAGCCGATCCGGATGGATTGGTCACAAATGCAAACGCGTCTGCGATACCCGGAGGTGGCAAAACAACTCGCCGAGATCCATATCGACCGCCTGTCGGCGTTGCTCTACCTGCAACATCTGAGCCCCATCACGGTCGATCTGATCGCGTCCTTCACCGATATGGAAAATACGGACGATAACCACTTTCTGGAATATCGCGCACCCCGCGATCTGTTTCAGCGGTTCTCCGTGACGCTGATCGATCGCCTGGACAACCGTCTGCATGCACCCACCGGGTTGTTCTGGTATCGATACATTCACTCGCCCGCATTTACGGAATCCCGAACAGAGATGATGCGGGGTATTATCGCCGTCATGCAGGACCGGCGTATGCAGAACCCCCGTCTTCTCCGATTGTGGCAGGCACAACTCTTTGTGCAGGAACGAGCACACACCCCTCTATCGGACGGTCCGCCGTTGCAACTTTCCGATACGCAGACCCCCCCACCTTTCCCACTGGCGTTTTATCTCCAGCCCCCGTGGGATCCCCGGGATGTCATGACCCGTTTTACACAACTCTCCAACCGGCCGGAACTGCAACAGGCACTGATCCTGCGGTATCGAACACAGATCCTCCTCGAGAGCCAGATGGACGTGCGCATGGCCCGGAAGTGGTGGCAACGGCTGCGCCCCTGGATCGCCCGTTTTGCCCAACTCGCGCCACTGTCGCGTCAGTTCACGATCGAACTTGCGGTGCTGAGTCACCATCCGAACACTGCTCGACGGCTCATGCGACAATGGCTGCATCAGAAAGATAGGCTTCCACCACTGGACTGGGCACTGCTTCAGGGATGTCACCTGGATCCGGCATTCTGTCAGGAGATCGTTCAACGGTACCGGAAAATTCGACCACTCTCCGCACTCATCCAGCGATTTACGGAGTGGCAACGTCATGCAGCCGGGTCTTCGGAATAAACAGGCGACGTTTTTTCTGGGACTCACACTTCTGGCTGCGGTATGGACGAATGTCTGGACAGAACATCGATTCGGAGACGTATTTCCCAAAATTTATTCTGTCACGTATCTGCCGCGCGGTCAGATGCTGGATTTCCTGTCCATCGGGTTTCGCGAAACCATGGCCGATATCATTTACCTGTGGGCCATCCAGTTTTACGGCAGTATGGAAAATCCCCTGCGGGCGAAATACATTCATAAGATATTCGAACTCATCGCGGAACTCGATCCCCTCTTCGTAGATGCTTACCGGCTGGGTGCGCTCATCTGCTTCTTTGAAGAACATCGACTGGAAGACTGCGCCATTCCCATTCTGGATCTCGGCCTGAAGAACAACCCGAACAGCTGGGAAATCTCGGTCGACGCCGGATACTACTACTGGCTGACGGCACATCAACTGGTGGCTTACGCATCTACGACACTCTCCGCGGACATACCGCTGACATCCACCACGGATGACATCTTCACGTTATCCCGCCTGCGGGCGTCTCCATCCGGCACTTCTCCCGAACTCTACGCGCGACTCCGCAAGCGCTACCTGGATCGCGCGTACAACTATTTCATGCACGCCTCCCGGGTGCCGCACGCGCCGCTGTGGACCCGCTCCTGGCTGGCCCGACTGCGGGGGGAAGCCGGAAATATCCGTGAGGCGCTGGCCGTCTGGCGAGCGATCTACCGGACCGCCCGGAAAGACAGTCTCACCTGGAAGGTCGCACGCTCACACATCCATGACCTGCAGTTGTGGCTTCAGGCGCAGGAAATCCAGAAATGGTGGACACAATTCGTCCGCACCATGGGCAGATCCCCGGCTTCCCTGGAGGAACTGCGAAATATCGGGTATACCGGACCCCTGCGGGACCCGTATGGACGACCCTTCCGGTACAACCCCGTGTTCAACCGGATTGAACCGCACCCCGAGTCCCTGATTTTTTCCGGTACCGTGTCGCGACCATACATATGGTGATCGGGAGATTTCACTGTTTCTGAAAGCCGGCGGGATAGGAGACAAAGTGGCCCATACAGGCGGCAATGTCACAATTGAACGAAGAAAACCCCGCACAGGCGGAACCCGAACACGTGACCCCGGAAGTCGAACACATACGGTTCCTTGCGTCCCACACCCCAAATCGACAGTCCGGTGAGCCGTCTCGCCCGTAACTCAAGATATAATACGCATTGAGTCCCTTCCCACTGTTATAGGCCGGGAGCGCCAGGCAGCTCGGATCGCTGATCAGAACCGAAGGTCCTGCACCGCTCGGGTCGTCATAGTAAAAGGGACGTCGCCATCCGTCACAGAGCGGCATGGGATCGCCGATCCACTGACCCGAACGCAACGATTGGGCCGGTGCTTCCGCATTCACACAGTCTCTGGAAAACGCGCCGGTATCATCCGGATATGCGTTGCAGTCCGTGCGTGCGGATTCCAGTGCCAGTGTAATCATGCGGATGTCGGCCATGGTGCGTTTCTGTCGGCTTCGTTGCAGCGAGGAAAGCAGGTTCGGGATGGCAATGGCGACGATGATCCCGATGACCGCGACCACGATCAGGATTTCGATCAGGGTATATCCGACGACGTTGTTCCCGTGCGCATGGGAACGTCTTCGATGCCGTTGTCGGCGCATGCGCAACCATACGATCATACGTCCTGCCTGCCAGATCAGGGGTTTGACCGTGAACTGCACCCATCGAGCGCACACCCCGTACAGGGAAAAATACATCTCTCAGGTGTCAGGTGTCAGATGTCGGGAAGATCGGTATCCCAGGGGACGGGAACAATCCCATGACCGAATGGGCACCCACACTGCCCCATCGCCCGTCCCGATTTCAGATCGCATCAATATCCCTCCACCCGGGTGCATCCGACGTCGCAAACAAAAACAAACCCGTGACACCCGCCGCTCCCGCAGCAGGGCGGTGCCACGGGTTGTGTTTTGTGTTTGTATGGGAGGTGAAAACCGTTACTTCTGCATGCCCTCCGGAAAGGCCACAAACTGTCCGCCGGCAAAGGTAATGTCACAGTCAAACTTGTTGTGGCCCGCGCACGTCGCGGAGCCCGGACACGCACCAGGAGACTCGTAAGTACCCTTGGTAGCATTAAAATTGGGCATGCCACAGTCATCCACCACATCGCGTCCCTTGCTCTGCAGGCCGTAGGTTGTTCCCCAGTCGGAAAATACGGCCAGACAGTTGGCATCACTGATCGTCACTTTAGTCCCACCAGTGGTCGTCGCGTCTCCGTATACGAACAGGGTCCGCCAGCCGTCACACAGGATGGGGTTCTGCAGCCAGCCACCCTTGAGCAGGCCTTCTGCCAGCGTACCCGTACCGGCATCGGAACAGTTGGCACCCACGTTTCCGGCTACACCGGCGGGATACGCCGCACAGTCCGTCTGCACCGTTTCAATCGCCGTGCCGAGTGATTTCATATCCCCCATCGTGCGCTTCTGCCGTCCTTTCTGGATCGCGGAGAGCAGATTCGGGATGGCGATCGCGGCGATGATCCCGATGATCGCCACCACGATCAGCAGTTCGATCAGAGAGAATCCCTTGCCCTTCTTACGTCTGATCATACGGGTCCTCCTCCATATGGGAATTTGCATAATTTTATAAGCAAAAACGATGCCAAAGTGGAGGAATGGGAACACCGATCAGGAGCGTCTCCTGGCATTTTTTCACTGCTGCATCCACACAACACTTTTCGTACACACCCGTCCATGCACTCTCCCTTGCCGTTCCGAGCGTTTTCACCCGATTCCCGGCATTCGGACCATTTGTGGCCCCCAACAGGTACAAAAATTGTACCTGAGATCGAGACAGGCAATGGGACAGGGAAACCACCGGATCTACCGATATGCCGGTGGCCACCGGTCTCAGGTGTCGGGTGTCCGGTCTCAGGTCTCCGGGACGGGAGACG
>CAZIRO010000158.1:0-6326 GCA_964541595.1 uncultured Acidobacteriota bacterium | reverse complement strand
TGTCGAATACGGTCGGATGTTCCATGGATACCCACCTGGAAAAACAGTTTCCCGACGTCCGATCGGCTGCCGGATACCGTACGGACGATCGACGGAAGGGTCCCCCGATCTCGGCGGGATTCGCCGGTTTCGGGGTCGCCGCAGTCGTCGGCTGATGCAATGATTATAACGGGGGACCCGCATACCGGGTATATCCCGTGTTCCCGGAGCCGGATCGCTGCGTCGTCATCGATACTTATCCCGTGATCTCCCGGATCAACTGTCTGGCAATGACAATCCGTTGAATCTCGGAAGTGCCCTCACCGATCGTGGTCAATTTGGCGTCCCGGTAAAACTTCTCGACCGGATAGTCCTGGATGTACCCGTATCCGCCAAAGATCTGGACCGCCATGTCGGCCACACGAACGGCGACCTCCGAGGCATACCACTTCGCCATAGCCGATTCTTTCGGTGTCGGACGGTCCTGATCGCGCAGCCATGCGGCCCGGTGGACGAGCAGACGCGCTGCATCGATCATCGTGGCCATGTCGGCGAGCATGAACTGAATGGCCTGAAACGCGGCGATCGGACGGCCAAACTGGTAGCGTTCTTTTGCATATTTCAGTGCGGCTTCATAGGCACCCTGGGCGATCCCGACAGCCAGTGCACCGATGCCCACGCGACCGCCCTCGAGGATCTGCAGCGCCTGAAAGAATCCCTGACCGACTTCGCCGATGACGTTTTCCGGCGGTACTGTACAGTTTTCCAGAATGACCGAAGCCGTATCGCTGGTGCGCATCCCGAGTTTTTTCTCGCGTTTTCCGGGGATCAATCCCGGTGTACCCCGTTCCACAATGAATGCGGTGATCCCGTGCTTGCCCTTCGTTCGGTCCGTGGCCGCGAATATGACATACGTCTGCGCGACGGTGCCGTGCGTGGTAAAATTTTTCATGCCGTTCAGTACCCAGTGGTCCCCTCGCCGTTCGGCCGTTGTCCGCTGATTTGCCGCGTCACTTCCGGCGTCCGGTTCCGTCAGTGCCCAGGCACCCAGGTGCTGTCCCTGCGCCAGCGGGATCACGTATTTCGTTCTCTGTGCGGGACTGCCGAACCGATCGATATGCGCCGTGCAGAGCGAATTGTGCGCGGCCACGCTCAGGGCGATGCCCGGGTCCACCCGGGCGAGTTCTTCGATCACCACGACGAACTCGGCATATCCGTACCCGGCACCGCCGTATTCCGGATCGACCATGACCCCGAGCAGACCGAGTTCCCCCATTTTGCGAAATACCTCGATCGGGAAGACCTCCTGTGCGTCCCATTCGCGCAGATGCGGACGGATCTCCTGTTCCGCAAATCCGCGTACCGTATCCCGGATTAACCGTTGCGTTTCGGTGTATGCGAAATCGACCATCGTTCGCACTCCGGACAACCCTCACAGGGTCCGCATGCTGTTCCAGTGCCGTTGCGTATCGCCATGCGGGTGCACATGACGGAACGGCTACCCGGAAGGGTCACGACGCTGTACGGATTCCCGGAGACGTGTTCCCTACCGGGCGTTCGGGGGTTTACGGTTGCGATGCGGGTGGAGGAGATGCCGGCGGGGATGTCGGGGTTCCCGGTTGCGTCGGTACGGGGATTTCCTGAGGCGCTTGCTGCTGTTCTGCTGCCCGTCGCTGCACGATCGAAATCGCCAGGGAGGTGATAATAAAAATAATAAACCCCGCGATCGTGATTTTGTTCAGTAACGAGAGTGCTGCGCGCCCGCTCATGATTTGCGAACCGGCACCGCCACCACCGCCGAATACACTGGATAGATCAGACCCCTGGCCCTGCTGCAGCAGGACCGCCACGACCAGCAACAGACAGACGATTAAATGCACCAGAATCAATAGCGTGACCATGTTGCACCGCCGTATGTCGTGTGTTATAGACTCTCGGATAGCCGCTGGGCAATATCAATCATAGCATTGAAAGCATCCGCGTGCAAACTGGCGCCGCCGACCAGAGCACCGTCCACGTCCGGCTGGCGCAGGAATCCTTCGATATTGTCCGGTTTGACACTTCCCCCATAGAGAATGCGAATGTCGACATGGCGGTCCCAGATGCGCGGAACTTCCTGACGAATGAATGCATGGACCTCCTGCGCCTGTTCCGGGTGTGCCGGCACGCCGGTTCCGATGGCCCACACGGGTTCGTATGCGATAATGAGTTCCGCCGGCGTCTGCAATCCCTCCAGCGCCCCCCACAACTGCCGGCGTACGACCTTGAACGTCAGTCCCGCTTCACGCTCGTTCAGGGTTTCGCCCACACAGAGAATCGGACGCAACCCCGCATGCATGGCCGCGCCGATCTTACGGAAAACCGTTTCGTCCGTTTCACCGAAATACTGACGCCGTTCCGAATGTCCGATGATCACATGGGTGCAGCCGGCCGACAGGAGCATCTGCGGAGAGACCTCCCCGGTAAATGCGCCCTGCGGTTCCCAGTGCATGTTCTGTGCACCCAGTGCAATCCGTGTCTGCGCGATCACGTCATGTACCGGCAGTAACCACGGGAAAGGCGGTGCCAGCAACACATCCACGTTGGGCGCGCGTTCCACGTGGTCCGCGATGGCCTGCGCCAGCGCACGTGCGTCTTCCAGCGTGGTATGCATCTTCCAGTTACCCGCAATGAGAAACCGTTTCATCCCCGTTTCCCCCTTTGGAAAAAGTGCACATGCGGACGTATTTTTCCGGTTTTTCCGTTCGGGATCAAGCGTGAGTTCCTCTGAAATCGGGACGGGAAATGGGACAGGGGATGGACCGGTCGATACCGCGGGAGCGGAGGTCAGGTCCCAGGTGTCAGGGGTCAGGTGTCGGGGGGCAGGCAGGGAAGTGACAGGAGTCGATGGCGCGACCTCGATCGAGCGTCCCGCTACAGTGCCTGCCGTAGATGTGGGCGACCCTTCCGTGTCCCATTGCCTCCCGATCGCAGCGTATCAGATCTGGGACAGGTTCAATGTCAGGCTGTGTCAAAAATGCGAACCCGCAGGGTTTAAGACGAATCCCTCCTACGACCATGTGTTCCCAGGAGGTGGCGTTTCACTGCAGAACTGTGATCTTTTGGAACAATTTTTGCATTTCATTCCATGCAAAATCAGCCCCCTGGTGGAGTATGCGCATGTCGGATGCACTCATCGAGATCCGTATTCACGGTCGCGGGGGTCAGGGTGCGGTGGTGGCATCCGAAATCCTGGCCCGGGCTGCTTTCCTGGAAGGTTATTTCACCCAGGTATTTCCCCAGTTCGGTGTCGAACGCCGGGGCGCACCAGTACTCGCCTTCGCACGTTTCAGCCGCACACCCATCCGCCGACGGTATCACGTGTATACGCCGCATCATGTCCTGGTGCTCGATCCGGTACTCATCCGGTATGTGGACGTCACGGAGGGATTGCGGCCCGGCGGCTGGATCGTGATCAACGCGCCGGTCGCGCCGGAATCGTACACGCAGTTCAGCCGGTTTCGGGTGGCTACCGTGGATGCGACGTCCATTGCAGTCCGGCACGGCATCGGCACGGCGACACAGCCGATCGTGAATACGACGATGATCGGTGCGTTCGTTCGGGTCACGGGTCTGGTGCGCTGGGAAAATCTGGAACGCGCGATCGCCGAGACGTTCCCGGACGCGGCGGAAAAAAATATCCGCGCGGCCCATGAAGCCTATACATCTGTACAGGCGCGCACGCCGTTTGTTGTTCAGGGGATCTACCACCGATTGCAGTACTATCCGTGAGGCAGGTGTCGGGTCCCAGGTGTCAGGTCCCAGGTCCCAGGTGTCAGGTGTCGGGTGTTGGAATTCGTAGGGCGAATAACCGAGCTCTCCCGGTCACGGCATGCGCGTGGGCCCTGTCGTGTCCACTGGCGGGCACCGACGCGCCGTGCAATGGCCACAACACAACAGTGGCCACGGTCGCGACCGGGCGTCCTCCGATCGGTCATTCCTGCAAACAGTCTTGCCCCCGACACCTGAGACCCGAGACCTGATACCTGGGACCCGAGACCTGAGACCCGACACCTGACACCTGGGACCTGACACCCGACACCTGACCCCTGACCACGGAGGCCGACATCATGCGTGATCGCGATCATCCCATCGAGTTTGACTCGCCCGAAGAAATGCCGATTACGCCGATGTCTCTGGGATCGACCCGGGTGTATCGCACCGGGTCGTGGCGCTATCTTGAACCGTACTATCAGGACCTCACACCGCCCTGTGCCGATCGCTGTCTCGTCGGCAATGACATCGGCATGATCATGCGCATGCTCCATGCCCGGGCGTGGGACGAGGCGACGCGGTATCTGCTGCGGTTCAACCCGATGCCGTCCGTTCTGGGACGTGTCTGTCCGCATCCATGCGAGCAGCCGTGCAATCGCAAGGCACTCGGTGGCGGTATCCGGATCCGGGCGGTCGAACGTTTCCTGGGGGACTATGCGCTGGAACATGCCATTCTTCCGGACGTGCCACCGGCGACACAACCGCCGGTAGCCGTCATCGGTGCGGGTCCGGCCGGTTTGAGTGCGGCGTATTTTCTGCGGTTGCTCGGCCATCCGGTGACCGTATATGAAAAGGACGATCGTCCCGGCGGGTTGCTCTGGAAGGGAATCCCGGAGTACCGCCTCCCGCGGGATGTCCTGGAACGGGAACTGGCTCGTTTCCCCCAGATGGGCATCCGGTTCGAATTCGCGCGGGCGCTGGGTCAGGACCTGACCATTGCGTCGTTGCGTGCGCAGTATCCTGCGGTAATCATCGCCGTCGGATTCGGACGGTCACGTCGGTTGCGCATTCCCGGTGCGGACCATCCCGGCGTAATTGAAGGGTTGCGGTTTCTTGAACAACTCCATCGGGGCGAGCGTGTATCCGTGGGTCCGCGCGTTGCCGTCATCGGCGGGGGCAATACGGCCATGGACTGCGCACGTTGTCTGATCCGATTGGGATGTGAGGTGCGGGTGCTGTATCGTCGGACCCGTCGGGAAATGCCCGCGTTTAAAGAGGAAATCGAAGAGGCGATCGAGGAAGGCGTGCAGATGGAATACCTGGTGATTCCGGTGCGTGTGCATACGGACGGCGAGCGCCTGCGGGGCATCGAATGTGTGCGGGCGCGCCTCGGTGAAAAAGACGCCTCCGGACGTCCACGACCGGTGCCGATCGAGGGTAGTGCGTTCCTCGTGGAAGTCGATACGGTGGTCACCGCGCTCGGTGAAACGCTGGATGCGTCCGTACTCGATGCGCAGTTGCATGCCGACGGGTCCATTCCCGTCGACGACCGGTTTCAGACCCGATTGCCCGGCGTGTACGCGATCGGAGACTGCACCGGAATGGGGGGTACCGTCGGTGCGGCCGTCTGGATGGCACGTGCGGCGGCCCATGCCGTACATGCGGAACTGACCGGTACGGAGTTCCGTCAGCCGGAACCCATGCGGATACGCGGTGTGGCACCGGAAATCGCAAAATTCAAGATGTTCAATCGGAGTTACTTCACCGTTGCACCCCCTGTGCCGCTCGCGGTCCGTCCGCCTGGGGAGCGGGTCCGTGATTTCCGGGAGTATATCGGGGGCCTCGATGCGGAAAGTGCCTGGTCGGAAGCGCAACGGTGTTTTAAATGCGGGACCTGCACGTTGTGTGACAATTGCCGGTTGTTCTGTCCGGACGCGGCCATCGTCAAAAATCCGGACGGGAACGGGTATACCATCCTGTACGAGTACTGCAAGGGGTGTGGTGTCTGCGTGGAAGAGTGTCCGCGAGCGGCCATTCACCTCCGTCCGGTGGAGATTCCGTTTTCGTTGACTGCGGAGGCCGGATCATGATTGCACGCACGTCGTCTGCCGTCCAATCCCATACACGGGTGCTCACGGCCAACCAGGCCGCCGCCTGGGGCGCGTTCCTTGCCCGTCCGCATGTCGTGGCGGCATATCCGATCACGCCCCAGACGACCATCATCGAGACACTCGCCGACCTTGTGGCCGGGGATCCGGGGCGTACCCGGTTTATCAATGTGGAATCCGAACACTCGGCACTGTCCGCGTGCGTGGGCGCGGCATATGTTGGCGCGCGTACGTTTACGGCCACGAGTGCACAGGGGCTGCTGCTCATGCACGAGATCATCCACTGGGCTGCCGGTGCGCGTCTGCCGATCGTCATGGTCAACGTCAATCGCGCCGTGGCTCCCGGATGGAGTATCTGGACGGATCAGAATGACAGCCTTGCGCAACGGGATACCGGCTGGATGCAGGTGTACTGTACGTCGGCACAGAATGTGCTGGATACCGTGATCATGGCCTATCGGGTGGCCGAAACGGTGCAGGTACCCG
>CAZIRO010000157.1:0-6331 GCA_964541595.1 uncultured Acidobacteriota bacterium | reverse complement strand
CCCATGGGATGCCCCGTCCCCTGTCTTCCGTCTCCCGTCCCGGATACCTGCCACCTGGGACCTGCCACCTGAGACCCGAGACCTGACACCCGCCACCCGGGACCGGAGACCGGTGGCCACCGGCCCACCGGTGGATCCGGTAGTGCGCATGTCCCATTGCCCGTCCCGATCCCAAGTTGCACGGCCGATCTGAACCCGTATAATGGTTTGAAATGGATGGCATGCGCCCGACAGCAGGCACACACGGTGGAATCCGGGTCCCGATGCACTCATGAATGCATGATTCATATACGGCCGCCGCCCGGTGCCTGCTGCTCGGAATTAGAGACAGTGAGGTGGATCATGCAACTCTGGGTGTTCTTCTTCGATTCCGACCACTTCCCCATTGAACAGCGTGAACGTGTGGCCGCATTCCTGCACCGTCTGGATCGGGAGTGGCGTTCCGCACCGTCGTCCACAATTCCCCGGCCGGAAGAATGGCTGTTACTGACGACCTGTTATCGCGTGGAACTCTACGGGTACAGTTCCGAAGAGGTGCGGGAAACCATTCGACGGGCCCTGTCGGAGGAACTCGGCTGGTTGATCCTGTGTTTGCAGTCTCCGCAGGAGGTCTTTGAACGACTCGCATTGATCGCGGGCGGTGTACTCTCGCCGACCATTGGTGAACCGCAGATCGCCCATCAGGTCAAAACGGCACTGGCCGCTGCCCGGACGCATCAGACGGTGGGTCCCGTGCTCACCCGGATGGCCGAACTTGCCCTGCACTGTGCGCACCGGATTCGCCATGAAACCCGAATCCAGGAGGGCCATCTGTCGGTTCCGGCTCTCGTCGCCAGGGTCGTCCGCGACGCGGTTCCGCCCGAGCGGTCTCCGCGGGTGTTCATTCTGGGCACCGGCGAGATGGCCCGGTTGACGCTCCGCTATCTCCACGACGCCGGATATGATACGCTGACCGTCGCCGGTCGCGATCCGGATCACCTGCAGGCGGTCGGTGAGATGGTCCCCGGGATTCGTCTCTGCCGCTGGCCGGAGGTGTCCCCGGAAGAGGTCGTGCGTACCCATGAGGTAATCGTTTCGGCATCGTCGGCCGATCACTACCTGTGGCATCCGCAACACTTCGTCGATATCGCTGTCGCCGAATCGGCGCTGCACCGTCTGGTGGTGGACCTTGCGGTGCCCCGTGATGTCCATCCCGACGTCGGCCGGATCGCCGGTGTGGTCGTCTGGACGGTCGATGACCTGAAACGCCGCATCGAGCACGATCGACAGTTTCGATTACGCGTGCGCGAAGAAGCCCGACAGATCGCGCATCAGTCCGCGGAACAGTTTGCCCGGTGGTTTGTCCAGCGTGCGGTCGACGATATCATCCGGTCCATTCGTGTCTGGGCGGAAAGCCAGAAGGATGCCGAACTGGAACGGCTCCTGCGGAAGTACCCCTGGACCGATCGGGAAATCCGGTTGCTGCACCAGTTCGCCCACCGTCTGCTGAACAAGGTCCTGCATCCGGTATACGGTCATATCCGTGCCCTGGCAGGCGCACGTCGGCATACCGGTGTGCCCGAAGTCGAACACGCATGCGCATCGGTCGGGGAGTCCGCAGCCGATTGAGCGGATCCCGCAATTCGGGATCATGCGGCAGAGAATGCGGCAATGATTTCCAACATGATGACGATGCCCAGGCCAATACTGAGCAGACCGGCCAGGCTCTGAACAACCCGGTGAACCCGTGTAAGACGCTGGGTCCATAGAAACGGTACGCTGATGACGGCACCGGTCAGCATCATACCGAGGATCGAGCCGAGTCCGAAGATCAGGATGAACAGCAGACCCTGAATGACCGAATGCAACGTGGACAGTACGAGCAGGGTCAACGCGCCGGACCCCGCAAGACCGTGAACGATGCCGACGAGCAACGGCCGGCGCAGGTGCACGTGATCGTGGTCAGCACCGTGTTTGTGAGAGTGGAAATGAATATGGGTGATGTCCCCGTGGGTGTGCCAGTGAATGTGTACTTTTTCACGGACGGCTTTGATCACCACGTGCACGCCCAGAATTACCAGCATGATCCCCACGAGAAACTCGAATGACATCGCCAGCCGTGCAGGGAACTGGATCCGGAACAGCAGGATCACTGCACCGCACGCGAGCAGCGTGACCGTATGTCCCACGCCCCATGTGGCCCCGAAGAGTGCCGATTTCCGAATACTGCGCGTCTCGGTCACCAGCGACATGACGGCGACCAGATGGTCGGAATCCAGAGCGTGCTTGAACCCGAGCGTCAGTCCGAGTCCGAATACCGTCCACCATTCTGACCACGCCATGAGGCACACCCCACACAACGGTGTCGCGTGGCGAAACCCCGCAACGCTCTACCCATCACCCACCGTTGTGCCGATACGCCACGTGCGGATGACCCGACCGATGAGCAACGCGGGCGGGATCGGTCCGAATGCGTGCGAATCGGTTGAATCGTATCGCGCATTTCCCTCCAGAAAGATCGTCCCGTCCGCACGTACCGTACGGACACGTTTGATGATGACACGACGCGGATGGAACGGATGGCGGGCAACCACGATGTCCCCCGCTTGCGGTGGCCGGGTACGGAACGCCATTGTGTCCACCACCACCAGATCTCCGTCCTGCAATATCGGCGCCATGCTCGATCCGCGTACCCGATAGAGCCGCCACCGCAAGCGGCAGCGGTCACGGAATCGGCGCAGTCGCGCCGTTAACTGGCGAGATACCATGGAACGTCACGGTTCTTCGTCTTCCAGAAGATGCGGTGAATCTCCTGGATCGTGTCCAGCAGTTCACGCGCATGCTCCACGCTGACCTCGCGTTTCACCGTGGAGCACAGTTTTGCCGCTTTCCAGATGAGTTCATGCAGATGCGGAAACTCTTTCAGGTGTTCCGGTTTGAAATAGTCCGTCCACAGAATGAGAATCTCGCGTTTGGCAATTTCCGCCTGCTGTTCCTTGATCGTAATATACCGGGTCAGTGTATTGAAATACGCGTGTTGGGCGGCGACGTCGTCGGTGGCCGGGGGTTTGAGGTCGACGATCTTTTGCGTTAATTGCAGAACGGCTTCGGCGGCGATCCGGGCGGATGCCGGATCGTATACGCCGCAGGGTGCGTCGCAGTGGGCTTCCGCGTCCGGAACGGGAAGCCGACGAAACAGGGACACCCACAGGTGTTTCATTCGCTTCATGGCACCTCCTCCAGCGAAACGGAATGTCGATGTTCTATCCCACGGGTGTATCCGCATGGGGGCGGCTGTCTGACGACCGAACGGAACGTGTTCCCCACGTACGGTCGTCCAGGAATCCGACCGCAGATTGCAGGGGGACGGTTGTATAGCATACTCTATTCGGGACCGTGTTGCAAAATGTCAGGAAATGCTTCCCATGTTCGACATATCTCAGAACCCCTGACGCCCGACTCCAGCATCCGGGACGTCATGTTTTGCATTTTGCGGGAAATTTCCGTAGGATACGGTGAACGGCAGGGGATCCAACCGCGTTCTTTGACAGGTGGCTGCACGTGCCTCCGGGGCCCCGGTCCGCCGATCGGGTCACCCGCCGATCCGCACCTCCACTCCAAAAATTTGACAATAATAGACTCAAATATGTTGATTGACATATTGTCATGTTTGGCCTATGTTATACTTGGAGAGCCACCCGCGGTCGGGCCGGATGCCCGTGGGCCCGTGCCCGCCCGTGACGTCGGTGACCGAATAAGGAGTTGTGAACAATGGTGCGCGTGGAACGGTACCAGATTCCGGAAGTATTGCCCATCTTGCCGCTGCGAGATGCGGTACTGTTTCCGGACCTCGTCATGCCGCTCGTCGTCGGGCGGGAAAAGTCGATTCGCCTGATTGACGATGCGTTAAAAGGCGACCACATCATCGGCGTCGTCACCCAGAAGGACGCCCAGATCGAAGAACCCACGTTTGACGACCTGAACCGCTACGGTGTGGCTGCGCTCATTACGAAAATGATCCGCATGCAGGACGGCACCCTGCGCGTCATCGTGCAGGGGCTCGCACGCATCCGTGTGCGTCAGCTCCTGACGGATGAACCGTACTTCAAAGCGGAGATCCGCGTGCTGCATGAGGAGTACGCCCCAAATCCGGAGATCGATGCACTCGCCCAGGAGGCCAAAGAACTCTTTGAAAAACTCGCCGGGATGGTACCGCATCTGTCGTCCGATCTCGTCAACGTCGTCCGTCATATTGATCATCCGGGTCGTCTGGCTGACGTCATCACGCACAGTCTCCGCAATGTCAATACGGATGAGAAACAGGAGATCCTTGAACTCGTAGAAATCCGTGCACGGCTGGAACGGGTGATCTACATCCTGAAACGTGAGATCAACATTGTCGAGGTCCGGCAAAAGATTCAGTCCGAAGTCAAGAACGAAATCGATCGCACGCAGCGGGAGTACTGGCTCCGTGAGCAGTTGAAGGCCATTCAGAAGGAACTCGGCGAATACGACGATCGGCAGCAGGAGATCGAGGAGTTCAAGGAGAAGATCGAAAAGGCGGGCATGCCGGAAGAAGTTCGCAAGGTCGCCGAGAAGGAACTCAAACGATTGCAGAAGATGCATCCGGCGTCGGCCGAATACATCGTTGCGCGCACCTATCTGGAATGGCTCACCGAACTGCCGTGGAGTGTGGAAACGGAAGACAACCTGGATATCAAACATGCGGCGCAGGTACTCGATGAGGATCACTACGATCTCGAACAGGTGAAAAAACGGATTCTGGAGTTTCTGGCCGTCCATCAATTGAAAAAAGACCTGAAAGGCCCCATTCTCTGTTTTGTCGGTCCACCCGGTGTCGGCAAAACCTCGCTCGGCCGATCGATCGCGCGTGCGCTCGGTCGGAAGTTTGTGCGTATCTCTCTGGGCGGTGTGCACGACGAGGCGGAGATCCGGGGCCACCGCAGAACGTATGTCGGGGCGTTACCCGGGCGGATCATTCAGGGGATCAAACGTGCCGGCACGAAGAATCCGGTCTTCATGCTGGACGAGATCGACAAGCTCGGTGTGGATTTCCGTGGGGATCCGGCGGCTGCGCTCCTGGAGGTCCTCGATCCGGAACAGAACCATTCCTTTTCCGATCACTATCTGGAAGTCCCGTTCGACCTTTCCAAGGTGATGTTCATCTGCACGGCGAATGTGACGTATACGATCCCACCGCCGTTGCTCGATCGGATGGAGGTCATCGAACTGCCCGGTTATACGGATGACGAGAAGTTGCACATTGCGAAACAGTTTCTCATTCCACGGCAGATGGAAAACCACGGCCTCAAACCGGAACAGCTGCAGTTTGATGACAGGGCGATCCTGCACATCATTCATCATTACACGCGCGAGGCGGGTGTGCGGAACCTCGAACGGCAGATTGCCAACATCGCGCGGGGCGTGGCCAAGAAGATCGTCGAGGGCGAGATCGAATCCGAACACGTGACGGAAGAGAAAGTACGCACATACCTGGGTCCGCCGAAGTTCTATCCGGAACTTGCGGAACGCACGGCAAAGACCGGTGTGGCCACTGGACTCGCCTGGACACCGACCGGGGGCGACATCATTTTCATCGAAGCCACCCGGATGCCCGGGAAGGGCAACCTCATCCTGACGGGATCCCTCGGGGACATCATGAAAGAATCTGCACAGGCGGCACTGTCGTATATCCGTTCGAAAGCGGAACAGTACGGTATCGATCCCGATCTCTTTCTCAACAGTGATATTCACATTCATGTGCCCTCCGGCGCGATCCCCAAAGACGGTCCGTCCGCGGGGGTCACCATTTTTGTCGCGTTACTGTCTTTGCTGACCGGAAAGAACGTTCGGCCGGATGTGGCGATGACCGGTGAGATCACGCTGCGCGGTGTTGTACTGCCCGTCGGCGGCATTAAAGAGAAAGTCCTGGCGGCAAAACGTGCCGGGATCCGGCACGTGATCCTGCCGGAACGCAATCAGGCCGATCTCGAAGAGATTCCGGAACACATCAAGGAAGACCTGACGTTCCATCTGGTCAAAGAGGTCGATGAAGCGGCGTCGATCGCGCTGGGTGAGTTCCAGGAGAAGGCGGATATCGTGGTGCCGCCGGCGAGTGAGGTCCAGCCGAGGGATTATCCGAAAGAACTCCATTGACGAAAGAGACGTGACGAACGGGAGATAAGGAGAGGAGACGTCATGTGGCGAAGGCACAGGGTGGATTCACCGCAGGGACACGGTATGCGTGGGTCTGTCAATCCAGTCGGCTGGTGTCGTATGCGCCGGGTCTCTGCGGTGCATCCATAAAAATACGCAGGAGAGAGACCCATGC
>CAZIRO010000156.1:2313-6346 GCA_964541595.1 uncultured Acidobacteriota bacterium | reverse complement strand
GGTGCCACCTCCATGGAAATGGATCTCACCGTTACATACGGACATGTGAAAACGGCCGGGAAGACAAGTCGCAGACAACCGAAAGTTCGCTTTCTCTGTTCCGCTGCAGTCGCTACCGACCCGTTCCCGATATGCGGAACGATAACGCGTGATCCTGGTGGCCTGGACCCCGTAGAAGCGGTTCACATGCCATCGCGGGCGACAGGCACCGGGCGGGCGCGTTGCAGGCGGCCGAACAGCGCGAGGATGCGCTGTTGCCACTGGACAGCAAAGAAATACATCAGGGGGACAATGACCAGCGTCACAAATGTGGAAACCAGCAGACCGCCGATGACCGCACGTGCCAGCGGCGCGTAGGAAATGCCGACGATATCGCCCTTCCCGAGGGCCATGGGTGCCATGCCGAAGATCGTGGTCAATGCCGTCATCCAGATAGGACGAAACCGCTGCCGCCCGCCTTCGACCAGGGCGTCCACGAGATCGTAACCCTCCTGGCGCAACTGGTTCACGCGATCGATGAGCACGATCGCGTTGTTGACCACGATGCCGATGAGAATGATGAGACCGATTCCGGCCATCAGATCAAACACCGTACGCGTCAAATAGAGAAACCAGTACACACCGACGAATGCGAACGGGATCGAAAACAGTACACAAAACGGCAGCACTATGGATTCAAAGAGCGTCCCCATCAGGAGAAACACCATCACGATCGCCACAGATATGGCAAACTTCTGGCTGCGCTGGGAAGACTCGAACGTCCGCCAGGAACTGCCCATCCGCCAGCCGTACTCTTTTGGCCAGGGGTAGGCATCCATCACGCGCCGGATCCCGAAATACACGCGCATCATATCGGCATCCGTCGCGAGGTTCAGCGTGATCGGCAGACTGATGCGGCCGTTGTCTCTCCGGATCTGACCGATCCCCTGATGAAACCGCAGACGGGCGAGTGTTCGCACCGGAAGTGCACGTCCCTGTCCCGTCGGAATCTTGAAATCCAGCAGGCGGGAGAGATCCGCACGGTCGGATTTGCGGTACATGATCTGCATGTTGATATAATCGTCCTGATAGGGAAACGCGGACCACAGTGTGACCCCGCGGACGGCAAAGGCGAGCACCTGGGCCATCAGGAGGGGGTGGACGCCCAGCCGTTGTCCGACCCAGTCCTGCATCTGCAGGTGCACCTCCCGGGTACGCAACTCACTGAGCGTTTCGGCGCCGATGACGCCGGGGATCCGTTCCAGGCGCGGCAGCAGTGCGGTAATGATCCGTTCCAGACGCTGAATGTCTTTCCCGTAGACAGACACGCGCAGTGTGCGGCCGCCACCGGTATCCATCCAGCCGAACCGGAACTGCACGCCCGGGATTTCCGGCAGCACTGCACGGGTCCGTTCGATGATCTCTTCACGTTTCAGCGGGCGTTCGTCCTTGTCTTTCAGGAAGACCCGCACGACGCACCACCCGCCATGAATGCGGGACACGATATGTTTGATATAGAGTTCCTCCTTACGATCGAGCAATACCCGGACGACCTGCAGAACGGTGTCTTTCGACTGTTCCAGGGAATAGTTCGGCGGCAGCTCCACGATGATCCGGAAATCGCCGATATTGCCCTCGGTCCGTCCGGTTCGGGTGATCCGCGCCATGGGGTACGTCATACTGACGAACAGGAGGACCACGAGCATGAACGCCATCGTTCGGGAGAACGGTGCAGCGAGCATCCACCGCATGGTGCGCGCGTACGTTCGGCGTACCCATTCAACGATCCGATTGCGCGCGTGGGTCCGCGTTTTCATGTACATACTGCCGACGGGGATGAACACGAGCGCCACAATGAGTGACGCCACCAGTGCAACGCATACGGGAAACCCCAGCCGGCTCATGTAGAACGCAAACCCGCGGTCTTCCTGCAGCAGAATGAGCGGCAGGAACACCACCAGGGTGGTACCGGTGGCCGTGAGGATCGCCAGGCCGACCTCTGTCGCGCCGCGAAATGCGGCGTCGCGTGGGGCAAGCCCCATCTGTCGATACCGATCGATGCTCTCCACGACGACCACTGCGTTGTCCACCACCAGCCCGATCGCAAGCATCAACCCGAGCATCGAGATAAGGTTCAGAGTCTCATGACTGAAATACATGACGATCAGGGTCATCGTCAGCGACATCGGAATGGCCAGGGCGACGGCCACCGTCATGCGCACGTCCCGTAAGAAGAACCACAGAATGAGCGCAGCGAGCAATCCACCGTATAGACCGGCCATCTGCAGGTCGCGAATCGATTTCTCGATGAGGGCGCCCTCATCGAACAGGACCTCGATCTTCCAATCGCGCAGTTCCGGATGGATCTCCCGAAGTTGTCGCAGCCACTGCCGAATCCTTCGCGAGAGTTCCACACTGCTCGCCTGGGATTCTTTGTAGACCTCCAGGGTGACCCCTTCTCGATCGTTGACGAACAGGTAACTCGTTCGTTCCGGGGTCCCGATCGAGACATCCGCAATATCTTTCAGCCGCAGACCCGTACGTGTGATCTGCAGATTCGCCAGTTCCTCGATCGAACGCCATCGCGCAGTGGAACGGATGTAATACCGGCGATCGCCCTCATCGATGTGGCCGCTGACCAGGGAAAAGTTCTCCGTTCGGAGTCGCCGCATGAGGTCCATCAACCGGATGTGGTACCGTTCGATGGCATCCTGATGGAGTTCGATCCGCACGATGGGTTCTGCAAGACCGCTGATGTCCACACGTCCGACACCGGGAATGCGGGCGATCGAACCCTGCAGGGTCTTTTCGATGAGATGATACGGACTTTTCACATCCGGCGGGTACGACACCATGATCCACATCATCGGGTTGTCGTCCGGATTGAACTTCCAGATCCGATACCGCTCCACACCCGCCGGCAGGTCCGGGCGCACGCGTTCCAGCAGATTGCGGACTTCCATGTACGCCGCATCCATGTCCGTACCGTCTTTGAACTCCAGAAAGAAAAACACACCGTTTTCGCTCGCGTTCGAATTGACCTCTTTGAGTCCCCGGACAGTCCGGAACTGACGCACCAGGGGTTCGGCGATCTTTTCGTCGACCTCATAGGCATTTGCGCGGGGGTACATGATGTGTACGCCCATAAACGGCGGACGGTATCCGGAGGGCATGAACTGCAACGGGATCTTGACGTACGATACCATTCCCAGGATCACGAGTGCGAGAAACAGCATGAATACGGTCACCCGGTGCTGCAAAGCCCATCCGACGATACGGTGCGCGATGGTGGTCCGCGGCATCATTCCCCCAATATGTGCAGTGATGCTCAGTGGTGCATTTCCGAAGTGACGCGGGGGAAAAGTACCAGGAGGAAAAGTGCCGTAATGGCGTATGTCGATACCATCGTCACTTTTCCCCTCGCCACTTCTTATAATATAACGTTTCTTCGCACGAAGGGTTTATACCCATGTACACACCCGTGCACAGACCGCGTCGGATACTGTGTGATTCGCCGTTTACCCGGTTGTGGGCACCGCTGGGATGGCTGTACGGTCGGCTGACCTGTCTGTGGCATCACGCATATGACCGCGGATACCGTACCGTTACGCGTCTCCCCGTTCCGGTCATCAGCGTGGGCAGTATCTTTCTCGGTGGCAGTGGCAAGACACCCATTGTGATGGATATCGCTCGCCGACTGACGGCATCGGGAGCGCGACCGATCGTACTCTCGCGCGGATACCGCCGGCGTGAACGGAGACCGCTACGGATCAGTGGCGGGCTGCCAACGGCCGGAGACCCGGAGGCGATGGGCGACGAACCACTGATGATCGCGCAGTGGACCCCGGTCGATGTCGGCGTCGCACGTTCCCGTGAAGCAGCATACGCGGTGGCCAGCCAGATGCAAACGTACGACGTCGTCCTGCTGGATGACGGGTTCCAGTATCGTCGACTCCATCGGGACCTCGATATGGTGGTGATCGATACGGACTCCTGGCAGCACTGCCGGCGGATGTTCCCGGCCGGACGGTTGCGGGAACCCCTGCACCACCTG
>CAZIRO010000156.1:0-2213 GCA_964541595.1 uncultured Acidobacteriota bacterium | reverse complement strand
TGAAAGACTGGGTGAAACTCCGCCCACAGTTGGATACCCCCCTGCGGGTGCGGGTGGCATTGCTCAAAGTGGAATGGCCGGAACCGGCCCTGCAATGGATGGACGATCGGATTGCGCAACTGCTCCGAACGGAAAACCACCCGTTCAGATGATCTGAACACGCACCCCCGTATACCGCTGGAAATTCGCGTCAGTCGTCCAGACGGTTTCTGCACCTCCTGCAAGTAGACATGCGAGAATGACTGCATCGATCATCGAAAGCCCTGCCCCGTGAGAAAGGCGTGCGGCACGTTTGAGAACATCCGGCGTATCAATCCAGATGATCTCACATACTGCAGGAATGGCGTCGCGTAACGTCTCTGCTGCCGTCAATTCAATCTTTCCCCGCAGCGCAAGCCGTTCGATCTCCGCCAGGGTAATACATGACACGACGCCCCGGAAGGAATCTCCAAGTGCGCTCCAGAGTTGAACACAATCCCGGTGACCCCTGATCAATTGAATGAAAAAGCCCGTGTCAAGTCCGATCACCTCGTGCATTTTGCAATGCCTCCAGGACATCCTCCGCGACTTCGGCACTGCCTGCGATCCTGAGGACGCGTTCGATGGAACGACGCTTACGCACCTCTCGAATATACCATTGGATGGCATCGGCAACGAATCGACTGATGGACTTTCGCTCACTGGCCGCTGCTCGGCGGATGTCTTCTGCGAGCGTATTCGGAACGTGGACAGTGATACGCATTAGGGTCCTCCGGCGAATGCACCCATATAATGAGCATAATTTATGCGCATCATCGAGAATGTCAAGGTCCAAGTCGCTGAAATTCCGCCCCGGGGTTCCTGAGATCAGGACAGGAAATGGGACACGGGGTGTCCCGATTCGGCGACGGCATGGTCCCACCTTCCGGAGTCGGCATTTCCGGACACCTGGGACCGGACACCGGACACCTGGGACCTGCCCCCCATCTCCCGTCCTGATGGGTCAGGCATGAACTCTTTGACCGGTTCCACACCGGTCGGATAAAATAATGAAAAACCCTGTGCCCCAGGTTGTGTCATCAGACCGATACGCGCTGTTCGAAACACCTTGTGCAGAATCCCGAACGATCTGAGGTCCTCCATGACCACATCATCCAGCGTGCTCGTTCCGGACATTCCTTCCGAACACAGTCTATACGAACAGACCGTGCGACGGTTCGACCGTGCCGCGGAACTGCTGCGCATTGACCCGAGCCTGTACAGGATCATTCGTCATCCGCACCTTGAAATTACCGTATACATTCCCATCGAACGGGACAACGGCCGATTCGACGTATTCGTCGGTTACCGGGTCATTCACAGCATCGCCCGTGGTCCGGCCAAGGGCGGGATTCGCTACGCGCCCGACGTCAATCTTGACGAAGTGCGTGCACTCGCGGCCTGGATGACGATGAAGTGTGCGATCGTCAACATCCCGTTCGGAGGTGCCAAGGGCGGGATTCGCTGTAACCCCGCCGATCTGTCGACCGGGGAACTGGAACGGCTGACCCGCCGGTATACGGCCGAACTGCTGGAAATCCTCGGTCCGGACCGCGACGTTCCGGCACCGGACATCAACACGAACGAACAGATCATGGCATGGATCATGGATACTTATTCCATGCATGCCCGCCGTACGGAACCCGGTGTCGTCACAGGGAAACCTCTGGCCATCGGGGGATCCCACGGACGACGCACGGCGACCGGCCGGGGTCTGGCGATCATCGCGCAGATGTGCGCGCATACGTACGGATTCGATCTCGCCGGTGCCACCGTGGCCGTCCAGGGGTTCGGGAACGTCGGTTCGGTCGTCGCCGAGCAGTTATGGCGGATGGGATGCCGGATCGTGGCCGTATCGGATATTCACGGGGGCATCTATCGCCGGGACGGGATCGATATTGCCGCCCTGAAAGAACACGTCCGGTACCACCGGTCCGTCGTGGGATTGCCCAAAACGGAACCGATATCGAACGCGGAGCTCCTTGAACTCGACGTCGATTTTCTCATTCCGGCGGCGACGGAAAACCAGATCACCGAAACCAATGCGGAACGGGTCCGTGCGCGGTTCATTTTAGAGGGTGCCAACGGTCCGACCACTCTGGAAGCCGATGCGATTCTGGAACAACGCAACGTCATTGTGGTCCCCGACATTCTGGCGAACGTCGGCGACCGCGACATCCGCCTGATTGTGGTGA
>CAZIRO010000155.1:0-6399 GCA_964541595.1 uncultured Acidobacteriota bacterium | reverse complement strand
CATACTCTCCGGAACGCATCGATCCGGGCAACCCCGAATACGGTTTGCGCAATACACCCAAAGTCGTCAGCGGAATGACACCGACATGTCGTGACATCGCTGTTCGGTTCTATCAGAAATTCATTGCACACGTCGTCCCCGTCAGCGTGCCCGAAGTGGCCGAAATGACGAAACTGCTGGAAAATATATTCCGTGCGATCAACATCGGTCTGGTCAACGAACTCGCCGTGGTTTGCGAGCGGCTGGGGATCGACGTCTGGGAGGTCATCGACGCTGCGGCCACGAAACCGTTCGGGTATATGAAGTTTTATCCGGGTCCCGGTCTGGGGGGGCACTGTATCCCGATCGATCCGTTGTACCTTTCCTGGCGCGCCCGGCAGTTCAACACGATGGTCCGGTTTATCGATCTTGCGGACAGTGTGAACCGGCAGATGCCGGAACACGTCGCCCGGCAGATCCTGCGATGTATGAACGAGGCCGCGCGTGCCGTACGCGGCAGCCGGATTCTTCTGCTGGGTATCACGTACAAACCGGACGTCCCGGACATTCGGGAATCGCCGGCGTATGAAATCGCACAGATGCTTCTGGAATGGGGTGCGGAACTGACGTTTCACGATCCCTATATTACGCACTGGACCGTGCGGGAGGCCCCAATCCCACGCCTGGCGGTCGATACTCCGGATGGACCTGCCTGGCGGGTTCTGGAAACGTTTGATCTGGTCGTCCTCATTACGGACCATCGCTGGTACGATTATCCGACGATTGTCACATACAGTCGTCAGATCTATGATTGCCGCAATGCGTTTCAGCGGCGCGGCATCCGTCCGCGCACGCCGGGACAGATCTGGAAACTCGGGGCACCGGTTACGGGGGCATCGTGGTGGAAGGGGACCGGTGCCTCGTGGTCCACTTAAAAACGGCGCACGGCCGCGTCGTGCACACCTGAACCGATTCATAACGGAACCATGACCGAACGCCTGTGCAAAGGAGTGCTCCCATGCGTGTAATGGTGGTGGGCAGCGGTGGACGGGAACATGCGCTGGCCTGGAAACTGGCCCAATCGGATAACGTGCGCAAGATCTTCATCGCACCCGGCAACGGGGGAACGGCCCGTATCGGTCAGAACCTCGAACTCGCCGTAACGGAAATTGTTCCCCTGGCCGAAATGGCCCATCGGTTGAATATCGATATCGTGGTCATCGGGCCGGAACTTCCCCTGGCGCTGGGGATCGTCGATGAATTGACGCAACTCGGCGTACCCGCGTTCGGTCCGACCCGTCTCGCCGCCCAGATTGAGGCTTCCAAAGCCTTCGCAAAGGAGTTCATGGCGCGACACGGGATCCCGACCGCCCGTTTCGCGATCGTCACGCAGATGAGTGAACTGGAACCCGCAGTCCGCCGGTTCGGATTGCCCTGCGTCATCAAGGCCGATGGCCTGGCCGGGGGGAAAGGCACGTTCATCGTCCAGACGTGGGACCAGGCACAACGCGTGGGCGAGGCCCTGATGGAGGAAAAGATCCTCGGTGAGGCGGGGAAAATCCTCGTCGTCGAAGAGTTCCTGCCGGGGATCGAATTGTCGTTTCAGGTGATCTCGGACGGTCTGCACGTCCTGCCGCTGGCCACGAGTCAGGACTACAAACGCGCGTACGACCACGATGAGGGACCCAATACCGGCGGAATGGGCGCGTATTCGCCTTCTGTATTGATGACTGCAGAGTTGCATCAACGGATCATGCAGGAGATCATTAAACCGACCATCCAGGGGATGGACGAAGAAGGCCGTACGTTCCATGGGGTACTGTATGCGGGCCTGATGCTCACCAAAACGGGTCCCAAAGTGCTGGAGTTCAACTGTCGATTCGGGGATCCGGAAACGCAGGTCGTGTTGCCCCGGATGGATGCAGACCTGGCGGAAGTGCTGGAAGCCGCCGTACGCAGGGAACTGCACCGTGTCGAGGTGCGCTGGCGGCGAGAGGCCTGTCTGTGTGTCGTGCTGGCATCCAGAGGATACCCGGGAAGTTATGAAAAGGGAAAAGAAATTACCGGTATCGACGATGCCGAAGCGGAACCACATGTGACCGTCTTCTGTGCGGGTGTCCGTCGGGAAGTGCATACGGAAAACGACCATACCGTTGAAAAATGGTGGACCGCCGGCGGACGTGTCCTGAACGTCGTGGCCATGGGAACCACACTGCGCGAAGCGCGCGACCGCGCATACCGTGCAATCGAAAAGATCCATTTTGCAGGCATGTTCTATCGGACGGATATCGGCCTCCGCGCGATTGAACTTCTGGAAAAAATCGCTGCTCAGCGAGGTCAGGCGACCGATGCGTGAGCCCGTACGTGTCCGACCCCGAACGTTCGCGATCGTGGCGATGGGATGTAAGGTCAGTCAGTACGAAGCCCAGGCGATCGGGGGGTTTCTCGCGGACCACCTGCGGCTGCAACCCGTGGATGATCCCCTGCGTGCGGACGTCGTCCTGGTGCAAACGTGTACGGTGACGCATCAGAGCGATCGGGAGGCGCGGAAACTCGTCCGACGCGTAAAACGCCACAACACCGCCTGTGCCGTTATCGTGACCGGATGTTACGCGGAACGTGCTCCGGAAGAGCTCCGTGCGGCCGGGGCCGATCTCGTCCTGGGTCATCGCACACCGCATCGGCTCTGGAAAATCCGGACATTTCTGACCGGGGACACGCAGAGCACCCCTGACGTTCCGGACTGGATGGACGCATTCGGTCCGCCGCGCATCAGCGGTCGCCGCACGCGGGTGTACCTGAAGATCCACGACGGGTGCGACGTGTTCTGCACGTTCTGTATTATTCCGCATGTGCGGGGTCCCGGTCGCAGTCTGCCCCCGGAGATCGTGCTGCAACGTGTGTAAACATTGATCGACCGGGGAGTGCGGGAGATCATTCTGACCGGCGTCAACCTGAGCAGTTACGGCCGTGATCTGGGTATGGCTCACGGTCTGTACGAACTCTGCACACGGCTGGATCGTATCGAAGCGCCCGTACAGTTCCGGTTGAGTTCTCTGGGAGCATACGATCTGGACGAGCGGCTCTTTGAACTCGTGTGCCATTCTCCGCGGTTTGCGCCCCACTTCCATCTGCCCCTGCAGAGCGGTTCAGACAGGGTGTTGCGGGACATGCGCCGTCCATATTCACTGCACGATTTCGATCGGATCATCCGTTATATTGCCGATCAGGGATCACACATCTGTATCGGCACGGACATCATCGTCGGATTCCCGACGGAAACCGAAGACGACTTCCGGGCCACGTTTCGGTACATCCAGGATCGTCCATTTGCTTATGTCCACGTATTTCCGTTCTCACCCCGTCCCGGCACCCCCGCCGCCCGTGCCTGGCGACCGCTGGACCCCCGGGTGATCCACGAACGGTCCGCGCGCCTTCGCGCGCTTTCACATCAGAAACGCGAACACTTTTATCGACAACAGATCGGCCGGCCGTTACGCGCCCTGACGCTGCATCGCATGCGGGACGGCCGACTGCGGGCGATCACAGGAAACTACATCGAGTTCGAACTCCCGGATGCAGCGGGCCGGTGGTCGGAAAACCAGTGGATCGAAGTGTGTTTCTCCGGGTACACCCACGGCCGATGGCATATCGCCACGATCCGGACACTGGAGACCACCCATGTCGCAACAACGGTGGGTTGACATTCTCAAGAACACGTTCCTGTTTGCGAACTGGTCCGAAACGGAACGCATGACGGTTGTGCGGCTCGGACAGATTCTCCAGTTCGCACCGGACCATATCGTCCTCGATATCGAGGAACCCGGTCACGGACTGTACATCCTCCTGGAAGGCGTCTGCCGCGTGTGTATCCCGAACGAACAGCGACCCTCGCCGGACGTCATTGCCCGTCTGCAGGCGCCCACGGTATTCGGAGAACTCTCGTTTATCGATCGCCAGCCCACAGTGGCACAGGTACAGGCCGAAACGCCGGTGACCGTGCTGTTCCTGCCACGGGACGCGTTCAGCGCATTCTTACGTCAACATCCCGAGATCGAACGTCGGTTTCTCTGGGCCCTTGCCGAACTCCTGGCCATGCGCATCCGATCCACCGATCAGCAACTGCTCCTGGCGCGGGAACTCATGCTGCGGTCCATGCGTATGCTTGCCCTGGCATCCCTGGGCACACGAGAAGAGTCATGAGATCCGCAGTGCGGATCGGCGTCGTGAGTATCGGCGTGATCGGCTGGTTGCTGGGCATCTGTACGGGACAGTCGGATATCCCGTCGTCCGAAACCCGGACGCTGCGCGAGCGGTTGCAACAGGAGATCCAGCAGTTGCAACACGAGTATCGGTCGATCCAGCAACTGCAGGAAGCCGTCATGACGGACATCGAACGGTTGCGTATCCAGGAAACGCTCCTGATGAAACAGATCGAGATGACGCGATTGAACCTGAACGAGATCGAACAGCAACTGCAGCGGCTGACCGCAGCAACCCAACAGTTAGAGCATCAACGGCAACTGTACCGCCGGCTGATCGCGCATCGGATTGTGACCCTGTACCGTATGGGACGCGCATACGTACTGAAACTCCTGCTCAGTCTGCACAATGCGCGGCGATTTCTACAGGCGTCGTCCTATGCGGGCATCATGGCACGGATGGATCAGATGATCCTGCGCCGATACATGACCACACTCCGGCAGTTGCAGCGGCAGCATCGGCAGTTACAGCAACTGCAGGCGGCCTATCAGCAGCAGATGCGCACCTACCAGGCACAGCAACGTCGCCTGCGCGCGGTGCGTCGTCGCCGGGAGGTATATCTCGCAGAATTGCGACGCCGCGGCCGCATGTACCAGCGGGCACTGGACGAACTCAATCTGGCGTCCCAGCGGATCCGATCCCTCATGCGGGAGTCCGATTTCTCACCGATTCTGGATATCCGCAAGTTCAAGGGGTTGCTCAACTGGCCGGTTATCGGTAAAGTGATCCGCCCGTTCGGAAGGATTCGACTGCCGCAAACGGGTACGTACATCCTGAGTCGTGGTATTTCCATCGCCGTGCCGGAAGGCACACCGGTCCGCGCGGTATTCGATGGCAAGGTGCGGTTCGCCGGATGGTATACGGGATACGGAAAACTCGTGATCCTGGACCACGGACATGAGGTCTATACGCTGTACGCCCACAATCGCGAAATCCGGGTGCGCGTCGGACAGATCGTTGCAAAAGGCGCGATCATCGCCATCTCTGGACAGACGGCATCCCTGCAGGGTCCGGTGGTGTATTTCGAGATCCGTCGCTATGCCCGTGCAGAAAATCCGCTGGACTGGCTGCGGGTCCTGCCCCGTATGCATGCACTGATGCCGTCCCCAAACCGTTGACCTGCGGAATTATTATGCGATTGATGGGGTTTACGTTTCCGGCATCCAACCGATACTACGCCATTGACCTGACCCGGATCTATCGCATCGAAGCCGGCGTCCCCATCCATCCGATGCCATGGGCCGTACCGGAACTGCTGGGTATCTGTCGTATCCGGGAATGGATCGTACCGGTCATTCATTTACGGCAACTCCTGCACGATACGGGCGTATCCCGTGCGGAAGTCGTGATCGTCTACGTGGAGGGCGACCGTATGGTCGCGTTTCCCGTGGCCGGGGTGACCGGTTCGTTCGGACGCAACGAGATCCGTAAAGTCGTGCGCCAGACACAGTCGCCCGAACGTCCGTTTCTCCTGCATACGACGCTCGGTGTGTTCCACTTCGTCGATATGAAGTATATTTTAGTGCAGCGTTTGCAGCCGCTCTGGCAAACATGAGCCCTTTTTTGTACGGAACGGAGCCGAACCCGTGAAACCCCCGAAATATCCGTTGCAGACGGTCCTGGAACAGCGGCAACGTGAACTGGAACGTGCACAAAAACGACTCGCCGATGCACTGCAACGGGTCGAGGAAGAACGGCAACGGTTGCGGGAAATGGAAACCGTTTACCGCCAGATGGAAGACGAACTGCGGGAACAGCAGGCACATATGTACGATCCGGACGACCAGGGCATGATTTCCCCCATGATGATCGAACAACGTAAGATGGCGATCCGGTGCCTGCGTGAACGGATGCAATCCCACCTGCGTGCAATGGAACAACAGCAACAGCGTGTTGCAGAGGCTGAGACACAGGTGGCACATGCGCAATCGGCACTGATTGAAGCCGATCGGGCGCTCAGGGTCATCGAAAAACATCACGCGAAATGGCTGGCCACCTGGAAACGGGAAATGCTCAAAAAGGAACAACAGCTGGCGGAGGAAATCGCATCGGCCCGATACGTACGCGAACGTATGGAAGAGGAATAGCATCCCGGAAATGCCGAAATCAGGACAGGCCATGGGACACCGTGGGTCCCCATGCGGTCATGCGCTATCC
>CAZIRO010000154.1:0-6540 GCA_964541595.1 uncultured Acidobacteriota bacterium | reverse complement strand
AGTGTTTATTGTTCGGGCATTCCAGTTATTGCTTTATGGACCATAGGCATAAGGCTTGATGAAACTTTTGGCGTGGTCAATTCCCAAGGTACAGGACTTCGCCTGTGTGCAAGACGCACATGAGCAGTAATACTATTTTTGCACAGTCCAGACTGTCTTCGAACGAGGATCTTCTTTCACAATCACTGAACTTGATTAGCACTTCTGAACCTGAATGGTAACCGTATCGGAGTCTGTTGCGCCGAGGTTATCTTTTACAGTGAGAACCACGAAAAATGTCTGGGTGTCGGTAATACCACTATAGGTGTGCTGGACTACAGGGCTGCTGGAAATGATGCTGCTATTGTCCCCGAAGTCAAATCGGTACGAGATGATCGAACCGTCCGGGTCATAGGATCCAGTAGCATCAAAGGTCAATTGCTCGCCTTCACAGAAGACATCGTCCTCGATTTGTTCCCGGATTTCAGTGATAATGGCGACTGGTGGGATGTTTGCCACGGACGTGACATTGATCTGGGTGGATGCCGCCCGCTGCCAGCCACGATCGTCGGTCACCCGCAACACGACGGTATACAGTCCGGCCGCGCGATATGTGTGCGATACCTGGGGTCCGGACGCACGGCCGCCGTCTCCGAAATCCCAGTCGTACCGCTTGATGAACCCGTCCGGATCGTAGGAACTCCACGCGTTGAAAAAGACCCGCTGGCCGGCGGCGGGATTCAGCGGGGAAAACGTAAAGATCGGAATCGGCGGCTGATTGTCGATCCCGTATCCGACCGTAACTGTTGCTGTCAACGTACCGACGGAAGCCGTGACGTTCGTCTGCTGATTCGTGGTCAGCGTGTCATACGCCTCGCCACGCGCATTCGTCTGTTGCGGTCGACCGTTGGAAGCGAGTTGACCCGCATCTGCTGAAAACACCACGGGAATCCGCGGAATCGGCGTACCGTCCCGGGTCATCACGCGTGCGATCACACGTACGGTACCGCCGCCGAACGGCACAAACCCGGGTTCGGTGAAGACTTCCAGGGTGCCGACGGCTGCCGTCCCGACGAGAATCTGTGCCTCGGCCGTCGCATCCGGTCCCGACCGCGCCTGAATCACGGCCGTACCACTTTCCGCACCGCTGATGAATACAACCTGCACCTGTCCGTCCCGGGTTTCCGCCCGCGCGGGTTCCACACGTCCGAGCGTGGCCGTAAACGTCACGACCGTTCCGTCCGGCAGGGGTGCACCGTTCGGGCGATACCCGATGACGGTCACCGTTGCACGTCCGCCATGCAGGGGCACCCAGTCCGGGTGCACGACGATCTGCAGGGTGGACCCGGTCGGAGCGGTCATATCCACCTGACCGCATGCCGTCCAGGTGCCCACAAGGAGAACACTGCCGAACAGGATGCCCCATCGGTTTCGTATGAGATGTCCGGTGCATGTCATTCCTGTACCTCCGCTCCCGCCTGGATGGGAATTACGTACACCCGATTGACCAGGGGTGTATTCCCATATGCTGGTATAACGACTTCCAGTTGAACGGAAATCGTCTGTTCCCCGGCTTTCGGACGCGGCCAGACGATCTGCATGATCTGCACGCGATCGTCCGGTTGTACGGGCGCACGCCACTGCGTTTGCAGGATCAGCGTTCCGGGGCGCACCACGGGCTGCCACGCTGCGATCATCTGCGGAAACGGTGCCTGCGGTCTTCGGACCTCGGGTTTGCCAAGCGTTGCCTCGTCATACCGGACGGTAAATACCACGAGCTGCCCCGGCGTCACGCCCGTCGTCCAGAGCTGCAACAACATCCGGCCATCCGGCAGGAGATTCAAATACCACGCGGGTGTGATCTGTGGAGGCCGTTGTTCCGACGGTGTTTCCGCCGATGCGGTTTCTTCCGCCGCCGGTGCCTGTTTTTCCGTCGGTTGCGGCGGCGCGGTTTCTTCGGACGGTGGTACCGCTGCCTCCTCCGATTGCGGTGGCGGTTCCGGTGTTGCCTCCGCAGGCGGCGGTTCAGTCGGAGCAGATTCCGGAGTCGGTGCCGCTGCGGGTGCCGGTTGTTCCGTCGGTTGGGGAGCGGTTTCCGGAGCCTCACGGGTTGCTTCCGACGGGGTCAGTACAGTATACGCCGGCGGTTTCCGCAGCGTCGGCCGCATCTGCGTTCCCACCCAGATGGGTTGCAGGTCTTCCTCCGTAATATTCGGCATGCGAATGATATGCGGTGTGATGGTAAACACAATATCCGTTTGCTCGATATTGCGTTCGTTTGCCGCAAAGAGTTCCCGCAACAACGGGATCTTCTCAATTCCCGGGATGTTCCGCATGGACCGCCGCTCGTCCTGTCGCAATAAACCCGCCAGCAGATTCGTTTCGCCGTCCCGAAGACGTATGACCGTATTGATGATGCGCGTGCCCAGCGTGGGGGGCTCGAGTGCAGACCGGCCGGGTGCCGCAATCGAAGAGAGTTCAAATTTCATATCCAGCGTGACCTCACGATTGTGATGCACGCGTGGTTTGATGTCGATATTGATCCCGACGTCGGTCATTTGAAACTGTGTGACCGGGGTGACCACCGAGATCTGCTGACCGGGCTGGACTCCGGCAAACGTCGTGACCGGGATCGGGACCTTGTTTCCCAGCCGGATCGATATCTGCTGGCCGTCTGAGACGCGAATTTGCGGGCGTGCGAGCACGCGGGTGCGTGTGTCCGAACGCAGCGCCTGATAAATGATGGACGGAACCGTGAACAACCAGGAGGCCGCATCGATACCCCCGATCTGATGGCCACGAATGACGCCGGGTTCTTCACCAACGTCGAGTTGCTGGGTGATCGCATACCCGGTCAGATCGATACCGTACTGCGCGGCGACCCGACGGTTGACCTCCAGGACCTCAATATCCAGCACGACTTCTGCACGGGCTTTATCGTTCAACGCAATGATGCGTTCGGCGATCTCGATCTGTTCGGGCGTGCCCTTCACGGTCAACGCATTCAACTGCGTGTTCGGCACGATTCGCTGGAGTTCCGCAATGTTTCGCAATAGATTCACAATCTCGTTGACGTCCGCATTCGACAGGTAGAACGTCCGTACGACGAGTTCCTGATGCTGTCTGCGCTTGTTCGGCGTATCCGGAATGACCATAATCGTATTTTCATTGATGATCTTATAAAACAATCCGTTGGCTTCCAGGATGTATTCCAGTGCTTCCAGGAAAGTCACCCCGTGCAGTTCGACGGTATAGCGGGTGTCCTTGTAGTCCTTATCGTACAGGACGTTGAGTCCCACGGTTTTCGCCATGGAATCGATGATCTGTTTCAGGCTGGTCTCCCGGTATTTGACATCGATGAGTTCATCGCTCCGAATGAGCCGCGGTAGCACACCGGCGCGGCGTGCTTTCTCTTTGGCACGTTCGATTTCCGTCGGACGGGCGGCCTCGGCTTCTTTTAATGCTTTCAGCCGTTCAATCGCCTGTCGCAGGCGATCGGCGGCGAGTTGATGCGTGGGTTCGATGCTCAGGGCACGCTGGTATTCCAGGACGGCCTGTTCCAGTGTTTCAATAGAATCCGGCTGAGACGCCATGATCTCTTCTGCCCGTTTGAAATGGACCTCTGCCGCCAGCAGCCGCCAGCGCTGACAGGGGGTACGGTATTCGATCTTCTCTGGGTGGCGGCGCATGGCTTCACGGCAGTATTCCAGTGCGCGATCGTAATCTCCCGCTTCTGCTGCTTTCTGGGCTTTTTGCATATACCGCGCGGGTGCACATGCGATTCCCGTGATCAATCCAATCCCGACCAAAACGCTTCCCCAGATACGTACTCTGGAACTCATCGGATCATCCTCTCAGGACACTGCATCACAACATGGTCTCGATTCAACCCGCAATTCGCAATTCCCAATCCGAAATCCGCAATCTCCAACCCCTTATCTCTTTTCCTTCGGAAATTCCAAGCGACGTTCGACCGTACTGTCCGGCGTGGTGATCAGCACACCGGTTGCATCAATCGTGCGCACGCGAAACCGACCGTTGACGGTCATCCCGGGGAGGACCACCCAGATATCTCTGCCGTCCGTGATCACGGCATATGCGATATCTCCCTGGACAGTACGCACCATTCCAATGAGACGGTACGGCTGCAACCGTCCGTCCCGGGTCCGACGTGTTTCCGGGGCGGGGGGTTCCGGTGGCGGTTTCGGTGCTGCGGGGATCTGCACTTTCACCTGTGGCGGCGCCGGTACATTCTGCGGTTCCGCGGGTGCGGGATGGTTGCGCACGGTCTGTGCAAACCGGAACAGATTGCGTTGAATCGGCATTTCCGGGAGCGTCGAACGCGCATGCAACTCTCCCAGGCGCCACCAGGACGCCTGCTGTACACGGGTGACGTCGATATCTGCAGGAGATCCCGTCACGGGCTCCCGGTGGACACGTCCGGAGACCCACCATACCCAGAGGTACATACTCCCGACAATACCCACGGCCACGAGTCCCAGGACAATGACGGTACGATGGAACCACGGAACGGACACCATTTCGGTTAGCGCGATCGAAGAATGCATGACTGACCGGCATGTTGTACTGACCGGGATTGCCGGCTGGACCGTACGAATTTCCGATACATAGACAATTCGTTCAGTCACTCCGTTCAGGTCAGCGTAAAATTGGGTCCATCCCCACCCTGTGGGGGGTACCAGCGGATGTTATCATACGGGCACGCGAATTCACAGATCTTCGGATGCAGACAATTCTCATAACTAATAATAATCCGTTGTTCCGAGGGTTCCCACCGATAGACGTCTGCGGGACAGAATTTGGTACACGGGCTGTCGTAAATACGCTGACATTCCAGACAGATTCCGGTATCGACGATCGTGATATGCGAGGGCTGTTCATCGTATTTCGGCGCACCACGGGCGACGGCCGTGCGCTTGTCCGGAATCAATTGCTCGTCAACCGGAACCGGATCCCGTCGTGGCAACCGTCCGTGGGGCACCAGCCGGTGACCCGTACGGATCGGCAACGGATCGCGCAACAACCGTCCACCCGTCCACCGGTACAGTCCGACACGCAACATCCCCAGGATGAACCCATCCTGAAACGCCTGGCGAAAATTCCGCACCCGATACAGTTCGTCCCACACCCAGCTCGCGTGCAATTGACGTTCATATTCCGAAAGACGTTCTGCAGAAGCGTCCCGTTGCTGCCAGGCATCGAATGCCACTTCGGCCGCGAGCATCCCCGACTTCATGGCCAGATGGATCCCCTTATTGCGAGGGACGTTCACGAGGCCGGCCGTATCTCCAGTGAGCAACACGCCGGGCGCATACAATCTGGGTACGGCATAGAACCCGCCTTCCGGAATAATACATGCACTGTACTGGACCACCTGTCCCCCCTCGAGGTGCGCACGCACGTAGGGGTGGAGTTTCCATCGTTGCAACTCTTCATAGAGGTCCAGATCCGGATCCGTCCAATCCATACCGTACACCAGTCCGACGGACACGTACGGCCCGTCCATGTCGTAGAAAAATCCACCGCCAAACGTTCCGTACCGCGCGGGATACCCCAGCGTGGTGAACACTTTCCCCCTTGGAAACCGTTTTTCCGGCACCTCGATGACTTCCTTCACGGCCGCCGAATAGATCATCTGTTGTCGACCGTGCTGCAGGCCGAACCGGTCGATCACCTGACGGGCGACGGTACCGTAGGCGCCCTCCGCAAGGATGGTCACCGTGGCGTAAATATCCGCACCGGGATCGTAATTGGCCCGGGGTTGTCCCCGTTTATCGCGTCCCTTCGGACCGGTACGGACCCCGACCACACGGTCGTTTTCGACGATCGGTGCCTCAACGGCCGTTTCCGTCAGAATGGTAATCCCCAGACGTTCGGCTTCTTCGGCCATCCAGCGCACGAGTTGACTCAAAGAAATGGAATACAACCCCCGATTGCGAAACTCCGGTGGCAGCACCCACGTGGGAAAACGAATCGCACGCCGGGGAGTGAGCAGGAGAAACTCCTCATGCGTGACTCTCTGCCCGATGGGCGCTCGCGTGACGAAATCGGGAACGAGTTCCTGCAGTGCCCGCGGGTCAAGAATCGCACCGGATCGCACATGCGCACCGATGTACCGTCCCTTTTCCACGACCACGATGAGCGGATCTTCCCGCACCTGTCCGGCCTGTCGGGCCTGTTGCAACAACTGCCCCAGGCGGATGGCCGCACTCAATCCCGCGGGACCACCCCCAATGATCAGAATATCCGCATCAAGTCGCTCACGCTGGGAAGTCATGGAATGCCCCCTCCCGTCCCGATCGCCTTTGCCAGATAAACTGCGTATAATGAATGCGGTAGCAGTTTAACCGGTTTCCAGAAAACAGGCAAACCTCGAAAACTGGGATCGGGACAGGCCATGGGACATGCGCACCACCGGATCCACCGGTGTGCCGGTGGCCACCGGTCTCCGGTCCCGGGGGGCGGGTGTCGGGTCCCAGGTGTCGGGTATCCGGGACGGGAGACGGAAGACAGCGGACGGGGCATCGCATGGGCGGGGGA
>CAZIRO010000153.1:0-6603 GCA_964541595.1 uncultured Acidobacteriota bacterium | reverse complement strand
CTGTGCATCCCGAGCCGTTCGGCCAGTTCACAGGCATGCAGGCCTCCGGCACCGCCGAATGCGAACAGCGTGAAGTCCCGGGGATCCAGCCCCCGTTCCACGGACACCCGTCGCAGGGCCCGTTCCATATTCACATTGGCCACCTCGATAATGCCGTTCGCGAGATCTTCCGGCGCCAGTCCGATCTCCCGCGCGAACGATTCAATGGCCGTTCGGGCGGCGTCCACATTCAGCCGCATGCGGCCACCGAGAAAGTACGCTGCAGGCAGTCGTCCGAGGTACACATGCGCATCCGTCACGGTGATGTCCGTCCCTCCCCGGTCGTAACATATCGGGCCGGGATCGGCCCCGGCACTCCGGGGACCGACCCGGATCGCGCCCCCCGGATCGCGCCAGACGATCGATCCGCCGCCGGCACCGATGGTGTGGATGTCGATCATCGGAATCTTGATGGGGAGCGTTTCCAGCACCGTTTCCTGTGTGATGGGAATGGTCCCGTCGTAGAGGGCGATATCAGCAGAAGTTCCGCCCATGTCCAGGCTGATCCATCGGTGGATCCCCATTTGTTCGGTCAGAAAACGCGCCGCCATCACACCGGCGACCGGACCGGAGAGCAGCATCTGGATGGGCGTGCGCATGGCCTGCTCGATGGAAAGGATGCCCCCGGAAGAGGACGTGATCCAGATCGGGCGTCGGATCGATTTTTGCAAATCGTGCAGGTATCGCCGGACCACAGGTGCCAGATAGGCATTCAGCACGGTCACGACCGTGCGTTCGTATTCCCGATACTCGGGAAACACCTCGGACGAGAGCACGATCGGAATCGTGAGGTCCTGCAGCGCATCCCGCAGACGCTGTTCATGGATCGGGTTCACGTATGCGAAGAGCAGCACAACGGCGATCGCTTCCGGTTGCAGTTCGAGAACACGGGCGCGCACACGCCGGATTTCTTCGTCTGTCAGAGGATGGATGATCTCTCCGTCGGGGCCGATCCGCTCGTGGACACCGATCCTGCATTCCGGCGGTACGAGAGGAGGGGGACGCCGATAGTGGAGATCATACAGCCGCGTACGGGTCTGCCGCCCGATATGCAAAATATCCTCAAACCCCGCAGTGGTCAACAGAACGGTACGGGCGCCTTTCCGTTCCAGGAAGGCATTCGTGGCGACCGTACTCCCGTGGACCACCTCACGAATGCGGTCCAGACCGATGCCGTCCAGACCGACGCGAACGGCCCGTGCCGGGTCTCCCGGCGTGGAGGGAACTTTCGCGATCTGCAACCGTCCGTTGTCCCACCACACAAAGTCCGTGAACGTTCCACCGGTATCGACACCGACCCGTACAGCCATTCCTCCCATTCCGGACCGCAGTTCCGTACGAAGAGACCGGGCGCATGCATGTGCGCATTATTATATGGACTCCGAATCCCTGAAGGAAACGGCGGATCTCAACACCGGATTCGATACCTGCCGGAAAGGAAGGCATGGTGAATATCCCGGAGATTGGATTGAACGATGTGCACTCGCTCGAGCTCACCGCTGGTTGGAATTGCCTGGTAGTCAGTGTTCCATATGTTGTGAACGGTCGCGACGACTGCTACGCCGCGTCGGAAGCGCTTCCGGATGCTGAGATTCATCAGGAAATAGGGGTCCAGCGTGGCCGTGGTCCGTGATCGGGTGGTGTATGTTCGTTTGGACACGTACCGGCTATCCAGACTGATTGCAATACCCAGAGCGTCATGATGGAAGCGGAGCCATGCCGTGGCCATGTGCTTCGGGCGCAGCGGAAGTGCCTGATCGGTCTCGGTATCGCGGCTGGAAAGGTATGTGTATACCCATCCGAATGACCAGTGGCGTCCCAGATTGAATTGGCCGTCAACGGCCAGACCGCGTGTTGCTGTCAATGCGCTCTCTGCGCCAGCCGGCGCCCAGGAGCAGGGTGTGGTGAGTGGCCAGCCGGACGTTGGCCTGCAGTGCGATCTCGTCTTCCCAGGATGTTGGGTTTGCGGACCATCGCAACTGGTATCCACCCTTGGTTCGAGTCGACGCGGTCATTGTTTCGTCGTAGAAACTCGCCTGCAGGGTCCAGGCTCCCAGGGAGGATCGGTACCGCGTTTTCGCAAACAAACTCGTGGCGCGATACGGGAAACGGGATTCCGGCCCGTCCGTCTTTCGCCGGCCGGCGGCGACGAGTACATCCCAGGTCCGGCGTGCAATGCTGACACGACTTTCTCCGGTCCAGGTTTGATACGTTCCGCCGATTCCCCTGAAACGCCCCTGTACGTGAGTTTGCCGATCGGCGACCTCCGGTGCGTCACACGTAATGACGTTGATCACACCGCCGATGGCGTCACTGCCGTATTGTGTGGACAGGGGTCCGGGAACAACCTCGATGCGGCACACCATTTCCAGAGGAATTTCCGCGAGATCTCCGAATCCGGGAACGAGCAGCATGGTGCCGATGACCCCGGTGGAGCCAGTGCGGGGTAGAGCGGTTTTCAAGCAGGGGGCGAACGCGCGCAGGCGCAGTGTCGCCTGAACCCGTTGAATCGCAAAGTCCGGCAAACGTCCCCGCCAGGTGATCGTTCCATCCGGGGCGACCGTGAGTTGAGCCGATGCGGTCTGTTCTGCATCGCGAAAGATCACATGCGCTGTGAATCCGGGAAACCGAACGGGCGTGCAGTCGAGATGCTGCACGGTTGCTTGCACGTTCATATCCTGCACATGCGCAACAGACCGTGCCCGGGTCGCCCGGTTCCTCCGTTCTAACGCGGCATGGAGTGCGCGAAGGATCATCTTTTTCGCCCATAGCGCCAGGTGCGGATGCGGTGCAAACCCCTCGTCCAGATGGGTGAAGTTCAAGTCGGGGAGAAACTCTTTTGCACGTCCGGGTCCGTTCACCCGTTCTTCCAGCAGAATGACCGGATGTTGTGCGGACGTGAGCCAGCGACGAATGCGCTCGACAGCCCGGGAACGCTTGTCCGGCCAGTCTTCCCGCCAGGTATCGACGTGGACGGAGGAGAATCGCCAGCCCCCGAAGACCTGCACCTGTTCGGCAAGCGATGCCAGGACCTGTTTCCAATGTGCGTTGCGTGCGTCGTCTCCCGAACCGTGGGCGACCAGCAGCAGTCCGGGATCCTGTATCCGTTCAAGATGCGTGCGGACCTGGTCGACCAGCGCAAGCCCGTATAGCGGATCGTCCTCTATGCCGCCGACGGTATCGAGTATCGCCGGTGTCCGGATGCGGAATAGCGCCTGACCGGGCATGGGTCGGGTACACCGTTGTCGCCCGATCATGTATTCGACGTCTTTGCGAAAACTCTCTTCGAGAGAGAAAATCCGCAAAATGATGATGTAGCGAACTCCCCGTTTCGTCAGTCGATCCACTGCCCGCTGGACGAGTGCGGCATCGGCCATGCTCATGGCGTATTCGACTTTGAATTCGGATTCAATGGGGCGGAGGGTGCGGCGGATTTCATCATTCCAGTCGGCATCGGCCCCGTGCGGCATGAATACGACCCCCACGTCCTGGGTCCGCAGAGGGAGATGCCGATAACTCTCGCGGTACAGCCAGTACAGCAGATTCGGATGGTTCAGCAGGAAGTCTTCCGACATGACGACATTCCGCAGTCCCCGCAGAATCCGGGTCCGTAGCAGGTTACGCGTGGACATCATGTGATCGAAGGCTCGACCGAAGAAAAAAGGAACGACGATCGCTCGGGATCCCGCCTGTGCCGCCCGTTCGATTTCCCGTCGGACTTTACGAATGGACGCGTCGGTGGGATGCGCGGGGAGGACCAGGGTATGCACGGAGCGGAAGCGACGGGCCCAATCGCACAACCATGCAACATACCGCTGCAGGTCCGTGCGTATCTGATCCGCCGTCGCGTCGTCCACCGCCCCCCATCCGAGGAGAATCAGGACTTCCTTTTCGGGGTTCTGATCGCCGCTTCGGAGGATAAAGTCGCGCAGAATTTCGCTGAACAGGTAGTCTTCCCATGGATGGTGAGCAACGTGCACGGGAAGGCCGGTAATGGCCGTCTGTAACCGCTGGTAGGTCTCTTCACCGCTGGACAGGATGAGCGGGAGCACCACGATGCGATCCGCGCCGGCTTGTTGCAGGTCCCGTACGGCCTCAGCAAATCGTTCTCGGCTGCGCGTGCGGGTCAGCAGGACGAGCCGGGACAACGGGAAGGTCTCCGCATAGGCCCGGTAAACAGCACGGATCTGTTCGTTTCCCCAAAATCCCATATCGGGTGCGGCGACGATGAACGCAGTGCGGGCATGAGCGGCAGAACTCCATAGAACCATACAGAGCAGCCACCACGCTTTGGGGGAAACGATTTGCAGAGTACGGTACATGAAGGACCTCCACCGGGAAGGGTATCGGACATCATGGGGTGCCCCCTTATCCGGGATTCCTTTCGGGATGTCGTGTCCTTAACTGTGGACATCCCGAAAGTGCGCCTGCATGACGGCCTCGGCAGTCCATTCGGGAGGGCACCTTCCGAGCACAAAGTCCAGAACCTGCTGGTGTTTCTCGATTTTGCCGTGGAGGGGGCGGCGGTGTCCCTGACGTAATCGTTTCCGGTAGAAAGCCCAGAGGGGTGCATTCAGCCGGATTAACGTGTCTGCCAGAAAGCGATTCCGGCTGAGATGCCAGATGCACTGGTGAAATGCCATGTGCGCTTCATGGTATGCGGACAAATCGTCGTTCTGACTCGCTTCGACCAGACGTTGAAACAGCCGTTCAAGTTGTGTGCAGTCGGTGGGTGTTCGGTGTTCACGGGCGAGTTGCAGGGCGAGGACTTCCAGGGGGAAGCGGACGGCGAGGATCTGTCGGATATCGTTTTCGGTCAGGTTGACCACCGTTGTGCCCTTATGGGGGGCATGGACGAGCAACCCTCGGGCTTCCAGGATACGAAACGCCTCGCGCACGGGTGTTTGGGACACCTGGAGTTGCTGAGCGATTTCACGTTCTCGAATGGGCTGACCGGGGTGCAGCTGTTCTTCCCATATCCACTGTTCAACGATATGGGCGATCTTTTCGGCAAGGGTCCGGTAGGCGATCACGACGACCTCCGAAGATCATATTATCGATCATGCAGAACACATGATATATTATATGGAACTGGGGATGGGGTGTCAAGGTGGGGAATTCTGAGATCGAGACAGGAGATGGGACAGGGGAACCACCGGATCCACAGGTGTGCCGGTGGCCACCGGTCTCGGGTCTCGGGTGGCGGGCATCGGGTCCCAGGGGTCAGGTCTCAGGGGTCGGGTCTCAGGTCCCAGGTGGCGGGTGTCCGCGCATCCTGGACAACCGTATATCACGTGGTCCACCGGGAACACCCCCTGTCCCATTTGCTGTCCTGATCTCAGATCAGACTGAGATCCGATCATCAATTCCGGAGGAGCAGAACAGGAGAAGGAAATCGGCATGCACGAGAGGGAGCCAATCCGGGTGAGAATGCCTTCAGGTTCATCAATCGGTTCTCAGCGGGGCATGGCCCTCACGGTGGGCAGGTGGTGACGTCGTGTTGCGGCCCGTCGTCCACACACGTCGCACCCTGTCCCCGGTCGTGCGGCACACACACCGTCACCACCCCTTCACACACGCCCCCACGGCCGTCCTCAGCCCGAAACCGAATGTGATACACCCGACCGTTGCCCGCACCCTGCCGTTCGGCGCGCACCCGCAGCGGTGCCATCGTAGCGTCCGGACACGTGTGGCCGTCTCCCTCGCCCCGTACGTCCACCGGCTCGTCAGCCTCCACGGCCGTGACGGTTACCGTCACCGGGTCCCCGTCCGGGTCGTCCACGCCCACAACCTGCACGTCCCGCAGGGTGTGGTTCGGTGGCCACAACTCCGCCGGCTCGGCCTGCGCCTGCGTGCACACCGGTGGCTGGTTCGGCGGTACCGCCATCACCGGCATCACCACTAGAATCAGCGGCTGGCAGTTGTTCGTCTCGTCCAGCTCCGCCACCTCATCCGGACCGTCCGCGCAGGCGATCACATGATAATCGCCCGCTGCCAGGTCATCGGGCAGAGTCAGCACCACACGCGTCCGGTCCCGTGCATTCACATCCAGCGGCGGCACCGACCGCTCCCCGATAAGCACATCCGTGGCATCGCGCTGCGCATCAACCGACAGATAATACCACGTGCGACTCGCACCGACTGCCCGGTTGCCAATATTGACCGTCATCTCTTCGACCAGCAGACGACCCCCCGGCAGGGGCAGACGCACGCGTTTGGGAATCACATACCCCAGCGCCAGGTCCGGTCCCCCGCGCCACGTCACATACGCCACCGCCTGCAGCGGTTCCTCCACCGGCCCTGCCCGCACCACCACCCGGTCGATGCCCTCACGCCTGCCCCGATACCGCACCTCAAATCGGCCCTCGGCATCGGTGGTGCCCGTCCAGAACTGACCGGCGTGCGGTCCGCGTTCCACCTCCACCTGCACGTCCACATCCGGCTCGGCATACAGCCCCCGAACCGTCCGTACCTGCAGCACCACCTCCTCGTTCAACGCACGGGTGACCTGCAACGGCGTGACCTGCACCCCCAGCGGTATCCAGCCACCCTGAATCTGGTCGT
>CAZIRO010000152.1:0-6650 GCA_964541595.1 uncultured Acidobacteriota bacterium | reverse complement strand
TGGGTGCCGATATCAAGCGCCGTGACGATCATGGGCTCTTCCTTTGTACGAAGGACGTATCTATCTTCGAGAACAAAGGAAGAGCCCATGATCGTCACGGCGCTTGATATCGGCACCCATAAAGTGTGTTGTGTGATCGGTCGTATCCACGAAGAAAAACAGGGGCGATTCGTTGTGGAAGTGCTCGGCGCTGCCAAACAGAGCAGTGCGGGCGTCGATGCGGGACGGATTGTGGATATGCAGGCTCTCGTGGGTATCCTGCGCGAGGTCATCCTGGAAGCCTCCAAAATGGCTGGTGTTTCTCCAAACAGTGTGTACGTGAACATCAACGGAGAGTACGTCACCTGTTTCAATGTCAAGGGCATCGTCTCCCTGAGTCCATCCGGACAGGCGCAACCGATCCGGCGTGTTGATGTTGAACGGGTGCGTGAGAGTGCGCGCAACGGTTTGAGTCTGCCGACGGGCCAGGTCATCCTGCACATGGTTCCGCAGCAGTTCATCGTGGACGACCTGCCCGGCGTGCGGAATCCGGTGGATATGGAGGGATCGAAACTGGAAGCCGACTTTCACGTCGTGACCGTGCCGCATACCGTGATCAGTAACATGAACCGGTTGATGGAACTCACCGGGCTGCGCACGGCGAGGTACATCCTGGGTCCGCTGGCGGCAGCATACGGGGTGACGAGTGATTTCGAACGCGAGCAGGGAGTGCTCATTGCGGATATCGGCGCCGGCACCACGGGAATCGTCATCATGAAAAACCAGAGTGTGTATCACACGGCGATCTTGCCGATCGGCGGTGAACACTTTACACTGGATATTGCGAACGTGTTGAACACGTCGCCGACGGAAGCGGAACGATTGAAACGAATGATCGGAGCCGGATACGCGCATGCATTGCAGTCCACCCCATCATCGAACAATGATACCACGTCTGATCAGGAGAGCGGAGACCTCGTTCCCGTGCCGACACTGGAACCCCGGGCCACACCGCAAATGGTCCCGCGTCGCAAAATCGCCGAGATCATCGAAGCACGCGCCGAAGAATTGCTGTATTACATTCACCAGACGGTGGAATACGTACAGATGGGCGACCTGTTCAACCGCGTGGTGTTCACGGGTGGGGGTGCGCTGCTGCACGACCTCATCGGCATGGCATCGGCGGTGTTTGAATCCCCCATTCGCCTTGGGTATCCTATAAATATCGAAGGACTGAAAGACATCGTCCGCTCTCCGGTATACGCCGTGGCATGTGGCATGATGCAACTCGTGGCGCATGACGAGCAATTCCGCAAACAGGTGCACGCCCAACCACGGGGCTGGAAGCGCCTATGGCGCTGGTTACGTGACATGATCCCATTACTCACCCTGTAATCACCCGGTGGCAGGAGTGTTCCATGGGTGACCTCTTCAGTTATTTCGGACCGGGCGACCGGCACCCGCGCATCATTCCCGAAATCGATGACACCTCCGTGTTTATCCCCGCCATCAAAGTCGTGGGCATCGGGGGTGCCGGCGGCAATGCCCTGAACCGCATGATCGAACGTGGACTCCAGGGTGTGGAATTTATTGCCATCAATACCGATGCCCAGGATCTGCAAAAATCCAACGCGAATATGCGGGTCCAGATCGGTCACCGGTTGACGAAAGGTTTAGGTGCGGGAGGGAATCCCAAAGCGGGGGAAACCGCCGCTCTGGAGGACATCGAGCGCATTCGTGAGGTCATTTCCGGCGCCCAGATGGTGTTCCTGACGGCTGGACTGGGCGGGGGGACCGGCAGTGGCGCCACACCCGTCATTGCGCAGGAGATCCGCAAAACCTATCCGGAAACACTCGTCGTCGCCGTCGTCACGTTGCCGTTTTTCTTTGAGGGACCTGTCCGTCGGCGGAACGCTGCGATCGCACTTGAACAGTTGAAAAAATATGTGGACGCATACATTGTCATCCCGAATCAGAATATCGTACAGATCGCTCAGCCGGACCTTGAATTGAAAGAGGCCTTCTGGATGGCCGACGAAATCCTGTACCGTGCGGTGGAAGGCTTGACCGATATGATCGTGCATCCCGGGGAGATCAACCTCGATTTTGCCGATGTCTATACCGTTTTGAAAGATCAGGGCCAGGCGCTGTTCGGTTCCGGATACTGCGAAGGCGACAACCGTGCCATGCGTGCCGTCCAGACGGCGCTGGAGTGTCCGTTACTGGAGAATGCGCATATTCAGAACGCCCAGAACGTCCTCGTGCACATCACCGGCAGTCACATTACGCTGCGGGAAGTGGAAGAGGCCTGTGGATATATCTCCGAGATGCTCGATGAGACCCACTCGCATCTGTTCTTCGGGTACGCAACCCGCGATGACATTCCCGGTATCCGGATCACGCTCATCGTGTCTGGATTCGATCGGGAACGGCGGCAACAACGCGAAATGGCCCAGACGGCTGAAGTCCGCGAGCGCACGCGTTCTCCCTATGCGGCCGGAACCCCAACACCGGGGCGCCTGGAACGGGCCTTCGAAGAAAGTCCCCTCGATCGTCCGATGGAAATCGATGTGGAAGCGTTGAAACGACCGGCCATTGAGCGGAAACCCACCGGTCGATACGTCTTTCCACGATTCCGTTCACGCCGCCAAGAAGAGGACGAATGAACACGCGCCTGCATGTCGCCATCATCTGTGGCGGGCGTTCGGCAGAACACGAGATCAGCCTGCTCTCGGCCGCATTTATCACAACGACGTTGCGCATGCGTCACACCTGTACGGTGGTGTATATCGACCGCGACGGTGGCTGGTGGCAGGTGCCGCCGCCGTTTGCCCGCGATCCGGAACGGTTCACGACGTTTCCGCAGTATCATACGCAGTGGTCCCCTGTCGGCCTGTGGCGGTTTCCGGAGGGTGTGTGCCTGTTTGAACTGCATTCAGGACAACGTGGCGCACCGATCGACGTCGTCTTCCCGGCGCTGCACGGTCCTTTCGGCGAGGACGGCACCGTTCAGGGTCTGTGCGAGAGCGTGGATGTACCGTACGTCGGTGCCGGTGTCCTCGGCTCGGCCATCGGCATGGACAAGGTGTCCACCAAACGTATCCTGCAGGCGCAACAAATTCCCGTGGTCCCATTTCTTGCGATCGAGTTCTGGCAATGGCGATCGTCACCGGAAGCGTGGGTGCAGCGTGTCGAAGCCCGGCTGACCTACCCCGTTTTTGTCAAACCGAGTAACCTTGGATCGTCGATCGGGATCCGGAAAGTCACCCGCCGGGATGAACTGTCGGAAGCCATCACACGTGCGTTTCGCTATGACGACACGGTGATCGTCGAACAGGGCGTCACACCGGTCCGGGAGATCGAATGCAGTGTCCTGGACGGTACACCGCCGGAGGCATCAGTCATCGGTGAAATCACCTATATGCGTGAATTCTACGATTATGCGGCCAAATATCTGGACGACCGTACCGAATTGCGGATTCCGGCAGAGATTCCCGAAGAGGTCGCGGAACGCGCCCGGCGTCTTGCCGTGGTGGCCTTTATTGCCCTGCGCTGCCAGGGGATGGCACGCGTGGATTTCCTGTATCAGCCGGAATCGGATCAACTGTTCGTCAACGAGATCAACACGATCCCCGGGTTTACCGCATACAGTATGTATCACCGCCTCTGGCAGGCGTCCGGTCTGTCACCAGACGCACTGCTGGAACGGTTGCTCACGCTGGCCATCGCGCGTCACCGGCGACGCCGACACCATCGACGTGAACCGGACCATGCAGCCGAGACGTCCTGAACCGCAGATTACCGGTGGAACGTTATACCTTGTGGCCACCCCGATCGGGCACCTGCAGGACATCACACTGCGGGCGCTGCACGTACTTGCTTCCGTCCACGTGGTGTACTGCGAGGATACACGACGAACCCGGATCCTGTTGCAGGCGCACGGCATTCGCCAGCGGTTGATCTCGTTCCACACACATAACGAATCCCGCCGCATTCCGGAGATCCTCCGTCGACTGGATGCCGGCGAGGCCGTGGCCCTGGTGAGTGACGCCGGTATGCCCGGAATCTCCGATCCGGGTAGCCGGCTGGTGTACGCCGTATGGACACACGGCCACCGTGTGACGGTCGTGCCCGGTCCCTCCGCCGTGCTCTCCGCACTGGCCATGGCCGGGGTGCCGACGGTGCCGTTCGTCTTCTGGGGCTTTGTTCCGCGCCAGCGAGCCCGGAAAATGGCATGGTTGACCCGGTGCCAGCACATGCCGGCCACGCATCTGGCGTTCGAATCCGGGAACCGGTTACTCGATACACTACAGTCGATCGCCGCCCGGTTTCCGGATACTTCGGTCATCCTGGTGAAAGAGATCACCAAGATACACGAACGCCGATACGCGGGTTTGGCCATGACGCTCTTCACCCACCTGCAGGCCCACCCGGATGAGCGCGCCGGAGAATGGGTGATCGTTCTGGATACCCGTGCGGTCGCCCACGCTGCAGACCTGACGCGAACCGCGGATACGCCAGCCACCGTCCGTGCGATGGCCCGCGACCTGCGCCAGCATGGGATCCCACCCCGAACCACCGCCCGCATGATCGCCCGATGGCTGGGCCTGTCCGCCAATATCGTGTACCGTATGATGATGGGAAGTGATGAGGGAGAAAGTCACGAGCAGTGACGAATTGTTGCCGTGCGGCATTTTTCCCTCTCGTTACTTTTCCTGCCGTCACTGCTCACTCCGTGCATTGCGATGCCACTCCGGCAGGGGGACGATGATCAACCGACGGGTGACCGTATTGATATCGATATATACATCCGTGCCAAACGCCGCTTTCAGGAGCGGATACCGCAGTACTTCTTCGGGTGGCCCCACCGACCGTACCGTGGCATCCGCGAGCAGAATCACCCAATCGCAATAGTGTGAAACCATGTTCAGATCGTGCAGAATGACGATCACGCTGGTTCCCCGTTCCCGTGTCCTGCGATGTAACACGTCCATCATGGCGATGGCATGGCGCAGGTCGAGGAATGTCAGCGGTTCATCCAGCAGCAGGGTCTCGGGATCCTGGGCCAGTGCACGGGCGAGGTGGACGAGTTGTTGTTCGCCGCCGCTGAGCGTGTGCAGCCACCGATGGGCAAGATGCGCAATGCCCAGCGTATGCAGTACACCTTCGATGACGGCACGGTCTTCCACCCGATCAAACCACGCGCGATACCGCGGCCACCTGCCCAGTCGAACGAGTTCGTGAACCCGCATGGGAAACGGAATGTGCACCTGCTGCGGCAACCAGGCAATACGGGCACCCCATTCCGCCGTCGTGTATCGTTCAATGGGACGTCCCCGATAACGGATGTGGCCCGTGTGCGGAAGCAGACGCCGACCCAGGAGTTTCAACAACGTGCTTTTGCCCGCGCCGTTCGGACCGATGATGGCGGTTACCGCGCCTTCAGGAATGGCACAGGACACTTCACGAAGCGCGGGGGGCTGTGTTGCAGCGTATCGATATGTCACGCCTTCGAGAACGTATAGCATCCTTCCGTCACTTCATCCGGTTACCCGTTCCTGAACGACAAAATCTCATCCACCCGGACCACCACATCGGGCAAAGCCTGGGGTGTCAGCGTCTCACCCTGAAGGGCGATCCGCACATCTGAATATCGTCCCTCCCTCGGTAAGCGATATACCTCCACACGAGTCCCGCTGAGATCCACCAGCCAGACCTCGGGCACCCCGGCCCGAGCATACAACGGCACCCTGGTTTGACGGTCGTAGTCGATCGATGTCTCGGCCACCTCTATCACCAGCAAAACGTCCTGAGCAGTCGGATGCGCCGAAGCATAAAAGTCTCCGCGTGGCTTAAGCAACGCCAGGTCCGGGTGAGGCTCGGAGTGGACGCCCAGGCGGATGGGGTTTTGAACACTGATCATGGCCCGGTCACCCACTGACTGCGAAAACAACCGGTTCAGCCGATTGACACACGCTGCATGACGACTGCCAATGGGTGCCGTTTCAATGATCTCCCCCTCGATGAGTTCAACGCGATCGTCTTCTGTGAGGATCCCGGCCTGAGCCATACGGTGATATTCCTCAATGGTGAATCGCCGTTTCACAACCCGAACTGCCATTTCCCCTCCAATGCCTCACGTGAAACTTTCGGCATAGTTTGTTTCCAAAGTTCGTATTGGACGCAGATGCACGCAGACAGACGCAGAGCAAGCAACCTGTCTGCACGCATCCGCGTTAATCCGGGTCCCATCCCTGCAACCTGCGGCACCTTTTTCGTCACTTCACTTGGGAAATGGACCCTTAAAGTCGTGGAATTTCCTGCGTCTGCGCCTCTTCCTCCGCCTCTGCACTGTACGCATACGCGTAATAGTACCGCGCATACGGATAGAAATAAGTATAATAACCATATTTTTCGCGTAAATTAACGAAATTCAGCACGGTGCCGAGGACGGAAACCCGCGCCTTTTCGAGTTGTTCGGTGAGCATGCGAACGGCGGATCGTGCGGTGAACCCCGCGCGAATGACAATGAGCGTCGCATCCACGCTGCGGGCCAGACGTAACGCGTCCGCAACCGCAAGCACTGGCGGCGTATCCAGAATGACATATGCAAACTGCTGCAGTGCATGCATGATCAGTCGACGGATATGCGTTTCTTCCGGGATCCAGAG
>CAZIRO010000151.1:0-6717 GCA_964541595.1 uncultured Acidobacteriota bacterium | reverse complement strand
TCGGGACAGGCCATGGGACACCGTGGGTCCGCATGCGGTCATGCGCTATCCCCAGTCCATGCGATGCCCCGTCCCCTGTCTTCCGTCTCCTGTCGCAAATACCCGCCACCTGCCACCTGAGACCTGAGACCTGGGACCTGAGACCTGAGACCTAAATACCCGCCACCCGGGACCGGAGACCGGTGGCCACCGGCCCACCGGTGGATCCGGTGGTGCGCATGTCCCATGGCCTGTCCCGATCCCACGACCGTACGTATTGCCGAATCGTCGACGGTCCGATAGAATAAGAACCGAACGATTTGGCACACGGATGTGGTCCGATGCGCATGCGAGAGGATTTTCCGCTTCCCGGGATTCGGGTACTCGAACTGCCCCGGTTCGTGGACGATCGGGGTTTTTTTATGGAGGTATGGCGTTCGGATTGGCGGGATCTGCTCGGTGAGGACACCATTGTCCAGGCCAATCTCTCCATGACTTTTCCGAACGTTGTGCGCGCATGGCATCGGCATGTCCGGGGACAGGTCGATTATTTCTTTGTGGTGCGCGGTGCGTTGAAGATCTGCGCCTATGACGATACCGCGGATTCCCCAACGCGCGGTCAACTTGTCGAGATCGTGGCACACGGCGAGTCTCCCTGTCTGGTGCGGGTTCCGGGTCATTACTGGCACGGGATCCGGGCGCTGGGTCCTGAACCCGCGTGGCTGATCTATTTTGTGACCCGGTTGTATGACCCGGCGAATCCGGACGAGCAGCGGCGTCCCTGGAATGATCCGCAAATTCGGGATCCCCGGACGGGGGCGCCGTATGACTGGTTTCGTCCTCCGCACCGATAGGCAGACGTGGCGCGGTCGCAAACCCGTGTTGCACCACGCTGTGGAGAAGAGAGGGTGAATGCACAGGCGCCGATCGAAACATTTCTGGCCCGTCTGGCGGCGGCGGCACCGACACCGGGAGGGGGTGCGGCGGCGGCACTGGGTGCGGCCATCGCGGCCGCGCTGCTTCAGATGTATGCGGGACTGAGTGCGCGGTCCAAACGCGTGGCACCGGATTGGCAGACGGAGTTTCACCGGGTTGCCTCCGAGGCGGAACAGTGGCGCACGCGCGTGTTACATCTGATGGATGTGGACGCGGCCGCGTTTGACGAGGTCATGCGTGCACTGCGCTTGCCCAGGGAGACGCCCGAGGAAAAGGCACACCGGACGCGTATGCTGACCCACGCGCTTCTGCGTGCAGCGGAGATTCCGCTCGAGACCGCAGAGATCGCAGCAAAAGTCATGCGCGCGTGCGCGCACGTGCTGGGACACGGAATTCGCTCCGCACTGTCCGATCTGGAGAGCGCGTATCAGATCGCCCGATCCGCCATGGCGTGTGCACTGGTCAACGTCGCGATCAACCTCGAGAACGTGCAGGACACGGCGGTTCCGGAAGATCTGCGTCGCCGTTATGACGCGGCCTGTACAGCGTTGCGTCAGATGCCACCGTATTTATGGAATCCCGTATGGGCGACATCCACCGGGGATATTCGTGAGGAGGTGAAATCATGAATGTACCGCCGTTTCAAAATGAACCGCTGACGGATTTCTCGATTCCCGAAAACCGACAACGTATGGAAGCAGCCCTCGCCAAAGTCGAAGCCCAGCTGGGCCGCGAGTACCCGCTGCTGATCGGAGGGAAAGCGGTCTATACCGGGGATAAACTGGTTTCATACAATCCTTCCGAAAAGGATCAGGTGGTCGGTATATTTCAAAAAGCCACCCGGGAACACGTCGATCAGGCGATCGACGCAGCGTGGAAGGCGTTCGAGCACTGGCGGTGGATGCCTCCGGAAGAACGGGCCATGGTGCTGTTTCGTGCCGCACAGATTTTGCGCGCGCGGAAACTGGAATTCGCCGCCTGGCAGGTGTTTGAGGTCGGAAAGAACTGGGTGGAGGCAGACGCCGATGTTGCGGAGATGATCGATTATCTGGAATTTTACGGCCGCGAGATGCTCCGGTACGGTCGACCGCAGCCGTTGACGCCGTATCCGGGCGAGATCAATGAGTATCACTACATTCCGCTGGGTGTCGGCGCGGTGATCCCGCCGTGGAATTTCCCGATGGCCATTCTGGGTGGTATGAGTACGGCAGCGGTGGTGACCGGGAACACGATCGTCCTGAAACCGTCCAGTGACTCACCCGCGGTGGGCTGGCAATACGTCCAGTTGATGCAAGAGGCGGGCTTGCCGGAAGGTGTCATCAACTTTATCACTGGCTCGGGTGCGACGATCGGGGATTATCTGGTCGCACATCCGCGGATTCGTTTCATTGCCTTCACCGGATCGATGGAAGTGGGATGCCGGATTTATGAACTGGCTGCGAAAGTGCAGCCCGGTCAGATCTGGTTGAAACGGGTGATCGCGGAGATGGGGGGTAAGGACGCGATCATTGTCGATCGGGAACTGCACGATATGGACGCGGCAGTCCAGGCGGTGATCGTGTCCGCGTACGGATTTCAGGGACAGAAGTGTTCGGCCTGCTCGCGGTTGATCCTGGATGCGGCGATTTATGACGAATTCGTCCAGCGGCTGGTGGAACGTGTCGAGGCGATCGAAGTTGGACCGGCGCGGGAGAATTATTTCATGGGTCCCGTGATCAATGCCGCGGCGGAACGGAAAATCCTGGAGTACATTGAAATTGGACGGCAGGAGGGTCGCCTTGTGGCCGGGGGGCAGAAAGCCGAAGGCAACGGGTACTACATCCGGCCGACGGTCTTTATCGATGTCGATCCGAAAGCACGGATTGCCCAGGAGGAGATCTTTGGTCCCGTACTCGCCGTCCTCAAGGCGCGGGACTTTGACCACGCACTGGCCATCGCCAACGATACGGTTTACGGGTTAACGGGCTCGGTGTTCACGGTCAATCGGGAAAAGATTCTGAAAGCGAAACGGTTGTTCCACTGCGGAAATCTCTATATCAATCGCAAGTGCACGGGCGCGCTGGTCGACGTCCATCCGTTTGGTGGATTCAATATGTCCGGAACGGATTCGAAGGCCGGTGGACGGGATTATCTTTTGCTGTTTTTGCAGGGCAAATCCATTTCGGAAAAGTTGCCATAACCCGCATCACGACGGAGGCAGTGTCACCGCTATCCGGAGTGGTCATCGCAATATCCAAACCCAAAGGAGGCCATCGATGGTACGGTTGTTTCGCTGGGGAATACCTGTGCTGCTGTTGAGTATGATCCTCGGTTGGGGATCATACGGGCTGACTGCGGGTGCGATGGTCCTGCAGTCGGCCGAACAGGAAGCACAGGGAAAAGAAGAACCACAGGAGGGTGCGGTTCCGGTGCCGGAAACCCATGAACAGGGGAAGGGCGCCATTCAGGGCGTGGTCACGCGCCTGAATGGCGAACCGATCGCGAATGTCCAGTTGACCCTGAGCAATGATCAGGGATTTACAGTGACCGTTCAGACGGACGAAAACGGTCAGTTTTTTATCGATAACGTTCCGCCGGGGACCTATCAGATCAAGGTGGAAAAGGAGGGGTTTAAAACGTTTACGGATACGCAGACGATCGAGGCCGACAAACTGCTGACGTATCGGGTGCGTATTCCGACGATCGAAGAGGCCACGGAGGTACGCGGCGGCGAGGAGTGGAAAAAGGGTGAAGAGGCGTTCAAACGGCGGGATTTTGCCGAAGCGGAGCGCCATTTCCAGAACGTCGTTGCACGGGATCCGACGTATGCGAATGCATATTTTAACCTGGGCATCACCCAGGGCATCCTGGGCAAGTGTGATGTGGCACTGGAGAATCTTCAGCGGGCGATCGATCTGCAGTTTGCACCTTCGGGGAATCTGGAACTGATGTACCATGCCGTGCGGGCACGGTGTTTTGAGCAGAAACGGCAGTGGGAACAGGTGGTTGCGGAATACCAGCGGCTCATCGAGATGCTGCCACAGAATGCGGCGTTTTACCTGAATATTGCACGCGCATACATTCAGATGGGTCATTACGAGCAGGCGATCGAAGCGTACCGGAAGTTTTTGCAACTCGAACCCCGTGCGCCGGAAGCGCGTCAGGTCCGGGATCAGATCAATAAGTTGAAGGAACTGGTAAAACAACAAAAGGAAAAACCTTCCGGATGAACCATCCGTTGGGATACGCACATGCGGATCATCGAGTGTGTACCGAACGTCAGTGAGGGTCGCAGAACGGAAGTCATTCAGGCGATGGTCGCGTGTTTGCGCGCGCAGCCGGGTGTCCTGTTACTGGACTATCATTCGGACCCCGATCACAACCGTACAGTGTTCACCCTGATTGGAGACGATCCTGCGCTGATCCGTGCGATGCGGGAACTGTACCGGTTGGCGGTGGAGCATATCGACATGCGCAAACATCGGGGTGAACACCCCCGTGCGGGCGCGGTGGACGTCTGTCCGTTTGTTCCGATCGCCGGGGTCACGATGGACGACTGCGTGGCCCTGGCCAGAGAACTGGGACAGCAGATTGCGGAAACGTTTCGTATCCCGGTATTTTTATATGCAGAAGCCGCGACAAAGGAAGACCGCCGTCTCTTACCGAATATCCGTAAGGGAGAGTTCGAGGGATGGTTTGAGAAAATTCGAGACCCGAACTGGCAACCGGATTTCGGGCCGGCGGAAGTGCATCCGACGGCCGGGATTACCGTGATCGGCGCGCGACCGCCGTTGATCGCATACAATGTGAACCTGGGAACGAATCATCTGGACATCGCGAAGCGGATCGCGCGGGGGGTTCGGTTTTCCAGTGGAGGGTTTCGCCACGTCCAGGCCGCCGGATTCGCGTTGAAGGAACGTGATCAGGTCCAGGTATCTATGAACCTGCTGAACTTTCGGGAGACCCCGATTCATCGGGTGTTTGAGGTGATCAAAGCAGAGGCCGAACGTTACGGCGTGCCGGTGGTGGGATCGGAAATCGTCGGCCTGATTCCGCTGGAAGCCCTCGTCCAGGTCGCCGATTTCTACCTGCGACTGGAAGGTTTTCAGATGGATCAGATTCTCGAATGGAAGATCCAGCAGGTACTGTTTGAGCGACTGACCGGTACCACGGAATAACCCCGCGTGCTCCATCGCGCCCGGGAGTGACGTGTACGTTTTACCGCCGGCACGCGGGTCTCCGGCGATCGGGGACATGGCGGTTAACATGGACCCTCTCAGACCCTGAAGTGATGATGACACATATATCCGATCATTCGGAGCGGCCACAACAGAAGGGACGGAAATTCCGAAAAGTCATCGCATATATCGTGGCGCAAAACTTTCACCAGTACATGGACGATCGTGAAGGGATCTTCTGGTTGCGGCACTATCGGTGGCCCAACGGGCAGCCGCGTTGTCCCCACTGTCACGCCCGTACAGTGCGCTATGTGGGCAAGAGTACCTCGCGCGAGTATGTCCGGTGTTATCAGTGCAAACGGTGCAGTCGAAAGTTTAACGATAAGACGGGGACACTGTTCGCAAATTCACGGCTGGATATGGGAGACTGGTTTCTGATCGCACTGCTCATCGAGCTTGACGTACCGCTGAAGAGTCTGCGGACGTTCGTGCATCGCCAGATGGACCGTCGGACGCTCCGGCGGATACGGGATCACCTGGCGAGCGATGATCGCCTGCGTGGTGCGATGGTGCGTTACCTATACGACAAATTCTTTCACTGAACGGGTGCATCCTTGAGACGTTCGATCAGCGTGTCCGGTGCTTCAATGTGGTCAAGGGCCTCCAGAAAGTAGCGGACGCCCGATGCATCCAGATCGAGCAGACGGATTTCTTCCAGGGACCGGGCCTCATGTTCAATGAAATCCAATACAGCCTGGAGAATGATCCGACAGCCACGGTCTTTCGGGAATCCAAAGATCCCGGTGGATATGGGCGGCAGCGCGATCGAACGACACATCAGTCGTTCGCCCTCTCGAAGCGCGCTCCAGACGGCCCAGCGCAGTTTTTCATCGGCATAGGGTTCCCCGCCTCGCGGACCGACCGCATGGATCACCCATCGCGCGGGTAAACGGCCCGCGCCCGTTGCGGCTGCGTTGCCCACCGGTACGTAGCCCCACCGGCGGCTTTCTTTCTGGATCTCCGGTCCGCCCTTGCGAACGATCGCACCCGCCACGCCGCCGCCGTGCTGCAGGAACTCGTTCGCCGCATTGACGATCGCGTCGACACGCTGCGCGGTGAGATCACCGGTACCGATCCAGACTTTTCGTTCCCGTCGGGTCAGTACGGCATATGGCACAAAGTCACGGGTCTCCATGATGCCCTCCGGGTCATTTTCATAAAGTCACCGGGTATGAACATATTGTATCCATGAACTGGCTTTTTGGGGAGACATCGCCCAAAATAAGGAGGAACTTGTGGGAGGTGTATTGCCATGGGGATACCGGTAGATGTATATGAGGCGCTGGAAGACGTGCTGGGTAAGGACCCTGCTCGAAAACTGGTCCACGGGATCGAAGCGGCTGTGGAAGCGATCGTGACGGTCAAGATGACTGCACTGCGCGACGAATTGCTGGAGCGGTTGGTCACCAAAGAGGTATTTCTTGCAGAGATGCATGCATTGCGGACGGACCTGCAGGCGCAGATCGATCAGGCGCGGACCGATCTGCAGGCACAGATCGACCGGGTGCGGACGGAATTACAGGCGCAGATTGACCAGGTACGCGTCCAGATCGACCAGGTGCGCACGGAGTTGCAGGCGCAGATC
>CAZIRO010000150.1:0-6766 GCA_964541595.1 uncultured Acidobacteriota bacterium | reverse complement strand
ACGGAACCGCTCGGGAGGTACAGTCGGGTGAGTTCCGTGGCCAGCATGTCGTAGAGTTCCGGATCCAGGTCACGAAACAGCTCCGTCGCCTGCAGTTGCCGTAACCAATCCGCCGGGATCGATGTCATTCCTGTGCTCCGGATACGGAAACGGGCATGGGCGCATCCGGTGCGGTCGGTGCACCAGGTGTGTCCCGACGCTGCAAATCGGTGTATGCGCGGTGCATCATCTCGTGAATCTGTCGAACGCGCTGGCGGAGATCCGAAATCTCCACGTCCGACAGATCCACCGGTGGGAGCCACACGACATCCGCGATCACGTATGGTTGCTGGAGCCATCGCCAGAGATGACGCGGCATGGCCACCGGTCCCCAGTACAGCAGATGCCACGGTCGGTACCGGATGACCATCGGATATACCAGAATCCGCGCCTGCCGGGCAAGCGCGAACAGTCCCACCCGGAACGTGCGGACGCCGTCCCGGTCGGTGATCCCGCCTTCCGGGAAAAATGTGACCCAGATCCCGCGTTCCACCGTCTGGCGGATATTCCGTATCTGGCGCAGTACCTGTGCCGGATGGCGCTCGATGAAGAGGTTTCCCGTGTATCGGGAAAGCCAGCCGATGATCGGCCACCCCCGGATCTCCGCTTTCGCCACAAACACCGTGGGTAGATGGGCGACGATGAGCGGGATATCCACATAACTCAAGTGATTGCTCACCAGGATCGCCGCCGGTGCGGGTGGTGGCGGGGTGCCGTACGTGTGCACGCGTATACCCCAGATGCGCAACAGTCCGCGGGCCCACCTCTGTTCCCACCGCAGTCGACGGCGCAAACCGTGGGGACCCAGCAGGGTGACGAGTGACCCCAGAACGATCAGTACCGTCCACACAAATGTACACCCGAGACGGAATGCCGCCCGTATGTACCCCATCATGCGAAGCCCACACAGGCGTGAGTGAGGATCACGTCGCAGGAGAACATAGCGATTCCGCAGGGACACCTGTACGGGATACCCTGCGTCACCTTCCCTTCTCCCGCGCATTTGTTGAACATCACCGGCCTCTGGATTCCCGAAACCAGCGACGTGCCACGTCTTCCAGACGAATACCACGCAGGGCCAGCAGGTGCTCGATCGCCAGACGAACCGCGCCGTGTCCCCCGGGAACCGGCGCGACCCAATCGGCCAATGCGCGGATCACTTCCGGCGCATCGGCCACGGTCAATCGATACCCGACGATTTCAAACGCCGGAATATCCTGGACATCGTCACCCATGAAGGCTATCGCGGACAGCGGCACACCGTTGCGTTGCGCGATATCGCGGATCGTTTCGTCCTTATAGATGCTACCAAGATGGATCTCCGCGATGCGCAGTTCTTCCAATCGCCGCCGCACACCCGGATCATTCCGTCCGGAAACGACGCCGATATGCAGACCGGCGAGCGGGGCAAGTGCGATGGCCGTCCCGTCCCGAATATGGAACGCACGCAGGATGTTTCCATCGTCTCCGTAGTACAGGCGGCCATCGGTTAACGTTCCGTCAACGTCCAGTACCAGCCACTGGATGTTCATGAATCTGACGCCCTATCCAGAAGTGGAGAGATATCCATCGATTCCACGGTCGAAACTGGTTCCAGCGGTTCGGCTGCAGGGGCATATTCGGGAACTTGCCGACCGAATACCCGAACCGCAACCCCCAGGATTCCGCCACCGATCGGGATGGACATCCATACCGGCAACCCGTATGCGGTGGCAATATCCCCAACCACCCAGGCGACCGTACCGGCAACGAGGGCATACGGAATCTGCGTACGCACGTGATCGATGTGATCGGCACCGGAAAAGATCGAGGACAGTATCGTCGTATCCGAGATCGGAGAACAGTGGTCCCCGAACGTCGCGCCTGCCAGTACGGACGAGATCGTGGCGATCAGAAAGAACGACTGGTCTGCGCTCGCCATCGCGAGAGTACGGTGATAGATCAACGGAATCACCAGCGGCATGACGATACTCATTGTGGCCCAGGACGATCCGGTGGCAAAACTGATCAGTGCGGATACGAGTGTGGTCAGTGCGGGAATCCAGTACGGAGACAGCCAGGGACCGATGAAGTGAATCAAGTACGGAGCGGTCTGCACGTCCGCGCACACATTGCCGATACTCCACGCCAGTCCCAGGATAATGACCGCGAGAAACATGGACCGCATGCCGTTCACCCATGCGGCAAAAGTTTCCTGCAGACTGAGTATCCGCCACCCCAGAGCGAGCACGCCGGCGACAAGACACCCGACGGCCGATCCCCACAGCAGGCTGCGATATGAATCGGCATGTGCCAGGACCTCGCGGATCAGGGTGAATCCGTGCAGTGCGCCACGCTGGGCAACGGGAATGGCCGCATACCCGGACCCGATCAGACCGATGAGAATCGTCAATACCGCGGAAACGATGGGAATGACCGCCAGTTGCCAGCGGGCCCGGACGCCGGGTTTGGGCATCAGTTCGCTGGATTCGAAATCCGTGATCGGTACGGCGTTTTCCGCCAGAACGAGACCCGTACGACGTGCACGCAGTTCCGCCCGATACATCGGGCCGAAATCCCGCCGTAACAGAATGATCCATAACGGCAGGATCAGCGCCATGATCGGATAAAACCGGTACGGGATACTTTCAATAAAGGTCAGATACGGATCCCGGGCAATCTGCAATTTGGCAAACTCGTCCCCGATAAGCGAGACCTCGAACCCGATCCAGGTGGAGATCAGCGCAATATTCGCAACCGGAGCAGCCGTGGTGTCGATCAGGTAGGACAGTTTCTCGCGCGATACGCGAAACCGGTCCGCCAGTGGACGCATGGACGTCCCCACGAACAGGGTATTCGCATAGTCGTCAAAAAAGATCGCCAGTCCCATCAACCAGGTCGCCAGTTGCGTGCTTCGGCTCGAACGGGCCAGCCGTTCGAGTACACGCACCAGTCCCTGTGTCCCGCCGCTGCGTGAAATGATGCCAACCATACCGCCGAGCAACAAACTGAAACAGATGATGAACACGTGGTTCTCATCCGCATATGCACCGATGATATATCGGTCGAGCATGCGCAGGAATCCCGTGATCGGATGCAGATCAAAGACAAACCACGCGCCCAGCCAGACTCCCACGATCATGGCCAGCACCACCTGCCGAAGCAAAATCGACAACACAATGGCGATAAACGGGGGCAGCAGGCTGATCCAGCCCGGATAAACACGTAACGTCTCCGTCCAGATCGTCCGGGCATCGGCCTGCACGATGACGATGGCCAGCCCGAATGCCGGTACAATCACCTCAGAAAACACGCACGCTCCAGAGGGTCCGGCACGCGTTCGCGCGGTGTACAGTACGCGTGTTTCGATACGGACTTCGATACGACATGCGGTGCCCTGCGCAACCGGTGCGATGCGGAACCGTGCGGGAACGTCTTTCAGGAGGATGGCCGGTGCTTCCACCCGGGGAGATACGGCGGCCGGTGCCGCATACGCAGATGCGATTCCCGTACACGCCCACAGAACAATCCAGAAGACGGTTGCACACCCGGAACGAATTCTGCGCCACCATGTCGTCACTTTGTCCGCTCCTCCACGTTCGTCTGGAGAGGTTCCCCCCTGTACATGATGGACCGAAGCACGATCCTACCACAAGCGGTGGAAATTCGAAATCCCCTTCCCGGTACGGTATACTATCTGGAGACCTGGAGTTCGGAGGGAACCGAATGGCGGTATACATTCTCGTGACCAAATTTTCTCCGGAACTCATGAAAGACATCAAAAAACGCGAGGAACTCGGTCAGCGTTGGCGTGAAGCGGTTCATCGGAACTGCCCGAGCGTGCGGTTTAAGGACCATTACGCCATCCTGGGACGGTACGATTTCATTGATATCTTCGAAGCGGACAATGAGGAAGAAGCGGCAAAAGTCGCGTTGATCTCTATGGTACACGGTGCCACATTCGCGGAGACCTGGACGGCCATTCCGTATAAACGATTCCTGGACATCGTACGTGATCTGAAAGAATAGGTTCCGGACCGGAAATCATGACCTGGCTGATCCACATTGCGATGGGCATCGCGCTGGCAGCCTGTGCCGGACTGCGCGCGTGGTTACCGCTGCTCATCGTGGGGGTTCTCGGTCGCCTGGGGTATCTGGAACTTCAGGACGGGTTCACGTTTCTCACATCAAACGGTGCACTCCTGGTCCTGGTAACGGCAACGGTGGTGGAGATCATTGGGGATAAAGTTCCGACAATCGACCACCTGCTGGACGGTATCGGTACGGTACTGCGTCCGGCGGCGGGGACCGTACTGGCTGCTTCCATGTTCGTGAACCTGGATCCGTTGACTGCACTGCTGCTCGGGCTCCTTGCGGGGGGAACGACTGCATTGACCGTACATACCTGGAAAGCGGTCGTGCGCACGGGGGTCAGTGCGTTGTTTCCAGTCCATTTCGGTCTGGGGAACACGGTGCTATCGCTTGCCGAGGATGCCCTGACAGCGATCGCCGTTGCACTGATCCTGTTCATTCCCGTCATTGCACTGCTCGTCGCGGTGGTCGGTACGGTGCTGGTTGTCCGGTTTGTGTATCGGCGAGTTGTTCCAGTACGGTCGTAGTGTGTTCGCGATGGAGAACGACTCGGATGCGTGTACGTGTCCACTGGATGGCCGTATTGCGGGAACGGATCGGTGAACCGGTCAGTATCGTGGAATTACGGGAACCCGCGGACATTCGCGACCTGATCGCAGCGCTGCACCGCCGGTGGCCGGAATTGCACCGTTACTGGGCGCACATCCGGTTTGCCACGGAAGACCATTATCTGAACCCCGATACGGAACTCCGGGAGGAGATGGACGTCTATGCAATACCGCCGGTCAGCGGAGGCGTATGACCTGCTGATTACGGATACACCCCTATCGATCGATCGGGTGTATACGCATTTGCAGATACCGGAGGTCGGGGGAATTGTGCTCTTTATCGGAACGGTACGGTGTTTCTCCGAAGGCCGTACGGTCGAGGGACTGCATTATGAAACGCACGGGCCGCTTGCACTGAACGAACTCGAGCGCATCGTGCAGGATACGTTCCATCAGTGGCCCGTACGTCGTGTGGTGGTGCATCACCGCTATGGCGACCTGCGTATCGGAGATATCGCCGTGATCGTCGGTGTGGCTGCGGCACATCGTGCCCCGGCGTTTGCCGCCTGTCGGCAGATCATCGACCGGTTAAAGGCAACCGTACCCATCTGGAAAAAGGAATACTTCACGGAAGGCTATCACTGGGTGGCGGACCCCGGAGAATCGGAATAGACGGAGGCAGACGTGGCACGTCATACGCGCGTGGGATGGCTGGTGATCTGTTGCGGTCTGTGGGTCTCGACATTTGCGCAGGCACAGTCTCCCGCGCAAATGGTTCAACAGGCCTGGGCACTGTACCGGGCCGCCCGCTTTGAAGCGGTACTCACGCTTACCCGCAAGATCCTCGCGCATCCCGACCTGCCGGTCGACCTGAAGATCGAAACCCTCGCCCTGCACGCCTATGCTGCGATCGCGCTCGGACATACGCAGACCGCACGGGAAATGTTTCAATCGATCCTGGAATCCCGTCCGAACTGGTCCCCACCACCGGAAGCCGCCAGTCCGAAAATCAAAACCGTTTTTGAAGCGGTGGTCCAGGGTGCACGGGTGGAGGTTGACCGGTGGAGACAACGGTTGACCGCCCTGCTCCGGGCGTTGACCGAAAGGGATTATGCGCGCGCCGAGCAGGTATGGTCCGCAATCCGATCGACAGCGTGGCGTAATCCCAGGGTCCGGGAGGCGGTCCGGACCTGGTCCGCACGCTGGCAACAGACGTTCACCGAATGGCAACGCATGCAGGCACGTCTGCGCGATATGGTGCGCATTCCCGCAACGCCGGCGGCCACCATCGGCGTCGGTCGGGATGCACGAAAGGTCTCGCTGGAAGCGTTTTACATGGATCGGTATCCGGTCACATGGGAACAGTACGCCGCCGTCCTCGGTGCCCGCGGGAAGTCGATCCACATTCCGCCGGGACGGGCCCGTCACCCCGTGGTAAACGTGACCTACCACGAGGCAGAAACGTTCTGTACCCTGCAGGGGAAACAGTTGCCCACGGCGGAACAGTGGGAATACGCGGCACGTGGCAGTAAAGGCTATACGTATCCGTGGGGATATACGTTCGATAAACGCCGGTGTAACACGAAAGAGAGCAAGATCGGCCACACGACTCCGGTGGATGCCTTTCCGGACGGAGCCAGTCCCTTTGGCGTTTACGACCTGTGCGGGAACGCCTGGGAATGGACGCGGTCGCGGGACAGGAAAGGCCGATACATCATTAAAGGCGGTTCCTTCCGGGAGGGACGGGGACGGGCACTCAATTACACCGCACGATCGCTCAAACCCGATGAACGCCGGCCGGATGTCGGGTTTCGATGCGTATTGCCTGCACGTGCGGTGGACGCCATCTGGACGCCACTACTGACCACGCTGCAGGCAACTGTTCAATCGCCCGAACGGTAATCCCGGGGTTCGATCCCCCTTTAGCCCGGGGTCGAATGCCCCGATTTTCGACCGGAGACTGGGAACGGGACACGGGGTGTCCCAATGGCCCCCACGATATACTGTCCCATAGGATGCTCTGATACCTGACACCTGATACCTGATACCTGATACCTGGGACCTGACACCTGAGATGTTATGTTAAAAGTCAAGTTGGGTGCATGGCT
>CAZIRO010000149.1:0-6884 GCA_964541595.1 uncultured Acidobacteriota bacterium | reverse complement strand
GTCATTATCTCGTTTATTCCGTTGTTCGGATACTACTACCTCGCCGGGAATCCGCAGGAAAGTACACCCTGGCAGCAACCCGTATTGCGGGTGAACGGTATCGAAGTCCCGCAGATCGAGATCGCCCGGGAATACCGCAATCTGACGCAACTCATGCGGGCGAGTACACCGGAACAACGGCGCCAGATTCTGGATATGGTCGTGGACCGCGTCGTTACGGAAGTCCTGTGGTTGCAAGTTGCGGATGAATTGGGTGTTGAAGTCGCGCCTGAAGAGGTCCGGGACCAGGTGTTCACCGTTATGCAGACACTGAGTCAGCAGATCCGCGCACAGAACCCGAACATGAGTGCGACGGAATTACGGCGCCGCACGCAGTTTGCATTTGAACAGTACCTGTATCAACTGGGATACGCGCGGTATGCGGACTATGAAGCCGCCGTGCGGCGGCAAATCCGTATCCAGAAAGCCCAGGACATTCTCACCGCTGCCGTACATGTTACCCGTGCGGAGGTCGAAGACGCCTATCGTGCGCGGAACGTAACGGCCAGGATCGCGTATGTCGAGATCCCGCTGACCCGGTATCGGGACCCGGTTCCGGATATCAACGCGCTTCGGAAATTTTATCAACAACACATGGAACGGTATCGCCGACCGGAACGGCGCAAGGGCGTCTGGTTGCGCATTCGGGCGGATGCGTTGATTGATGAAGTCTTCGTTCCGCAGGAGGCGATTGTCCGGTATTATCGAGAACATCCGAACCGGTTTCGCGTTCCCGAACAGGTCCACGCACGCCATATCCTGATATCGACGGCAAAACGGTCCGCAGCGGAGGCGGAACAGCGCGCCCGGGAAGTGTTGCAGCGACTCCGCAACGGTGAGGACTTTGCGGAACTGGCTAAAACCTATTCGGACGATCCGGGTACACGCGATCGTGGCGGCGATCTCGGCTGGTTCGGGCGGGGAACAATGGTCCGGGAGTTTGAAGAGGCGGCGTTTCGTTTAAAACCGGGCGCCATCAGTGATCCCGTCAAAACGGTATACGGGTATCACATCATTCAGGTGCTGGAAAAGCGGCCGGAACGTATGCAAACGCTACAGGAAGTCGCGGATACGATTCGACGGGAACTCGCGCTTCCGGAAGCCCGGCAAAAAGCGCGGGCACTGGCGGAACAGATCATGCGTCGTGTCCGGGAGGATCACATCACCGATCTGCACACACTGGCGAACCCGCCGAAAATCGAGGTCGTCGAGACCGATTTCGTCGCACCCAACGAGCGTCGTGCGGATGCTCCCGGGGCGGTTGTGGACCGGCTGTTTCACATGAAACGCGTCGGCGCAATCGACGGTCCGATAGAAATCCGCGCGGATGTCTGGGGAATCGTGCAGTGGACCGGTGTGCTGCCTTCCACCATCCCGCCGTTGAATGAAATCCGCGCACAGGTCGAGCAGGATTGGAAACGGGAACAGAAACGCAAACTGGCGGCACGGGACGCCCAGCGTCTGTACGCGCAGGCGCGCGACAAGGGTGACCTCAAGGCGGCGGCGGAAACGATGGGTCTGGACGTCCGCGAAGCCGGACCGTTCCCGGAGAAGGGACCGGTCCCGAACCTCGGAGACGTACCGGCACTGCTCCGGGCGGTCTTTCAGGCGGACGCCGGAACGGTGCTTGCGCCGATCGAGATTCCGGACCGTGGGTGGGTCGTCGTCCGGGTGGAAGAACGCAAAACGTTCGATCCGGAAGACTTTGAGAAACGGTACCACGAGTTTCATCAGCAGGTGCTCGCACAGAAACGGCAGCAGTTGCTGATGGCGATTACGCGCGCATTGAAGGCGCGGGCCCGTATTGAACGCCTGAAAGATGCCCGGGGACGTGACCTCATCGAACAGATCGTATCCTGATCACCCGGATTCGATGAACACCGGCCGGTCCGGTTCTTCCGTGATGAACCGGATAAAGGGGGATCCATGACACCCGTCCCGTGGATCGCACGTGAACTTGCGCGTCAGTGCGGGGGTGAACTGATCGGTGATCCCGAACGGACGTTTATCGATGTTGCGGAAATCGATCGTGCGACATCGCAGCATCTCACGGTCGTGCTCGAGGAACGCCTGCGCGCGTACCTGCCAACCACACGGGCCGGCATCGTTGTCACTTATCCGGAATGGCGGATTGACCGTACGGATATCACCTGGATCGTGCATGCGGAGCCTCTGCGGGTGCTGTATGTGCTCGAGCAATGGTTCGGGTTTATCCGTTTAGCCCGTGCCGGCGTGCATGCAACGGCCCATGTGGACCCCTCGGCGCGGGTGGATCCCACGGCCTGGATCGGGCCGATGTGCTGGATCGGTCCCGGTGCGGAAATTCGTGCACGTGTCTGGATCGAGGGCCATTGTGTGATCTACGGGCCATGTGTCATCGATGCCGATACCCGCATCCACGCCGGTGTGGTGGTTTATCCGCGGGTGACGATCGGCCGGCGTGTCATTATCCATGCCGGTGCGGTGATCGGTGCGGACGGTTTTCGGTTCATGCCGCATCCGGAACGGCCGACGCGAATACCTCAGCTGGGCCGCGTCGTCATCGAGGATGACGTCGAGATCGGTGCGAATACGTGTATTGACCGCGCATTTCTCGGCGAGACCCGGATCGGTGCCGGAACGAAAATCGATAACCTCGTGCAGATTGCCCATAATGTCCGTATCGGGCGTGCCTGTCTCATCGCCGGGCAGGCCGGTATCGCCGGCAGCACACGGGTTGGCGATCGGGTGATGATGGGCGGGCAGGCCGGTGTCGCCGATCACGCCGTGGTCGGTGATGATGCACGGATTGCCGCAAAGGCCGGGGTCATGCGGAAGGTCGCTCCCGGACAGACAGTCGGTGGGATACCCGCGATGGAATACGGACGCTGGTTGCGGATCTTTGCGATATTGAAGGATCTGCCCCGCTGGGTACGTAAGGAAGAACGACGGTGAATGAAATGGGTGTCGGGTATGCGGAAAAGTAACCAGAGAGGAAGTGACGAGAGGAAAAGTGAAGTGACATCGTGCATTGCACTTTTGTCACTTTTCCCCTCGTCACTTCGGAGATGCACCCGCTGAAATGCGTACGTCCGTGGACGGTGTGTCGATCGCATGGAATCCATGGATTTCCGAACGGTACTGCAAACGGTACCCGATAGTGTATGGGCAGTTTACTGGGGCCTGATGGGGGCGGCGATCGGTAGTTTTCTCAATGTCGTGATCTACCGGGTGCCCCGCGGGGAGAGTATTGTCTTTCCCCGTTCGCGCTGTCCAGCATGTACGCGTCCCATTCCCTGGTATTATAACATTCCAATCGTATCCTGGCTGTGGCTGCGGGGACGTTGTGCGTATTGCCGTGCTCTGATTGCCGTCCGCTACCTCATCGTTGAGGTCTGGACCGCCGGTACGTTCGCAGGGTTGTTTCTGAAATGGCAATGGACCCCGACGTTTTTCATACTTGCCGTCCTGGTCAGCCTGTGTATCGCGCTCTTTTTTATCGATATGGAATGGCAGATCCTCCCGGATGGCCTCACGCTGACAGGGATGGCCTTCGGACTGGCGACGATCGGTCCCAATGCTCTGGTCGACTGGCGGTCGGGGTTGTTCGGTTGGGCCGTCGGCATCGTCTTCCCGCTGGCCATCTATTGGGGGTACTGGCTGATCCGACGTCAGGAGGGAATGGGGTTCGGGGATGTGAAACTGATGGGCATGCTCGGCGCGTTCCTCGGGATGGAACGTCTCATTCTGGTCGTCATCCTCGCGGCATTCTTCGGTATCGTCGTGGGCACGATCATCTGGCGCGTTCAGCGGTCGGCCTCTTTTGGGCAGGTGATCCTGCCGTTTGGCACCATGCTCACTGCGGCGACCTGGATCGTCATTTTCTGGGGCGACCGGTTGCTGGCAATGTACGAAATGTGGATGATGCGATGGTACCTGAAGTGGATCCTGTGACCCCCGGAGGACCGGGATCGGAACGGGCAATGGGACATGCGCACCACCGGATCCACCGGTGTGCCGGTGGCCACCGGTCTCCGGTCCCGGGTGTCAGGTCCCAGGTCCCGGGTGTCAGGTATCCGGTATCCGGGACGGGAGACGGAAGACAGGGGACGGGGCATCGCATGGGCGGGGGATAGCGCATGACCGCATGGGGACCCACGGTGCCCCATGGCCTGTCCCGATTTCAGCCGGAGGAGCATCCCCGTCATGACCGTGCGGGAACCGGTGGGCGTGGTGATCGTCCATTACCGCACACCGGAACTGCTGGTTCACTGTTTACGCAGCCTGCGGTTCCAACGTGTGCCGATACACGTCGTCGTTGTGGATACGTCTGAACAGCCGATCGTTCGCATGCAGTGGGGATACCTTGCCGTCGATCTGCCATCCGTATGTCTGATCGAGCGTCCGGACAATCCAGGATTCGGCACGGCTTGCAATATCGGTGTTGCGGCATTGCCGACGGAAACGGACTGGCTCATCATCGCAAATGCCGATATCGTCTTCCTGCCGAACACGCTCCGGATGCTGCATCGTTTCCTGGAAACGCATTCCCGTGCCGGACTGGTCGGTCCCCGGATCGAGGCTCCGGATGGCCATATTGAACCGTCCTGGGGTGCACCCATTACGCTGATGCGTGAGTGGGTGTACCGATGGCGAATGCGGTGGATGCGCTGGCGTGTACTGCAACGTCGATGGCAGCAATGGACCACACCCAGACGGGTCGGCTGGGTATCCGGAGCATGTATGGCCATGCGGTGGGCGGCATGGACGGCGGTGCGGGGATTTGATCCCGGGTTTTTTCTCTATTACGAAGACTGTGACCTGGGGATCCGGGTGCAACAGGCAGGATGGGAGGTCTGGTGGACCCCAACGGCAACGGTCGTTCACACGCGCGGTGCCAGTGTTCAGGAAAACCCGGGTATTCGCGCCCGGGTGCGTCGGGACCGCCGAAACAGTCAGATGCGGTACTATCGGAAACACCGTCCCCGCTGGGAACAAACGGTGTTGCGGTGGTACCACCGGTGGTGGGTCCGCATGTGATGCGATTGCATCAGGCTGGGGAAGTTTCAAACATCGTACCGGCCGTTTACGCAGTTTCCTCGATCGACAGGGTCAGACCACGTGCGCCGAGAATCGTCAGCAAGATCACCCAGGGATAGTGATACCGCGCCATCGCCACGAGTACCGTGTGCACGCCAATACTCATGAAAAACAGCAGCAGTATGACGCTGACCCCGATGTGCGGCGGGAATGCTTGAAACCGCACGCATCCCGCAACGCAGAGCAACAGCAACCACACGTAATAAAACTGTGCAACTGTAAATAGTACAGGGCGTGCCCTGCGTATCCAGGTTCCCCAACGTACGGGACGCACCTGCCGGGTGCTCCAGTGGGCACCGTACAGGTCTCTTGCCCATTGGATTTGAAACTTCTCGAACACCATCCGGATGAATCCGAACGGATGCGTGCGGATGCGATGCAACACGCGGTGCAGCATAACCCATACGCTTTTCTCTGGACCATAGCGTTCCCGGATCGCCCTGAGTGCTCGGAACTCTTCATGGCTCCAGCGACCACGGGAGGCCACATTGGTGCCGTGAGACAGCGAATGCACCAGCATCATTGTGAAGGTCGTCGAAGGACGTGTGGGCGTTGGCAATAGCACATGATAGACGCCCGGAACGATCAAAAAACCGAACAGCAGTCCTGCGATTTTTAATCCTCGCTGGCGGAGCGTGTCCCGACCGATTCCCGTGACGAGACCCACGCCGACGAGTACGATGAGCAGTGCGATCGGACGAACGATGGTGGCGACTCCCAGTACCAGTCCCGCCGTGAACAACGACCGTGCCCGTATGGGAGTTCCCTGTAACGCACGGACAAGAATGGCAATGCCGAGGAGTGTCCACGGAACAAACAGGTGCTCGGACGCCAGGACGCCGGTCCACATCAACTGTGTAGGCCAGAGTACGAATAATATGCAGGCCACCCGCGCGGTACGTTCGTTTCCGATGAGATGTGCCAGATGAAAAATGAGCAATACAGTACATATACCGAGCACCACGTGCAGCGCCTGGGCAGCGAGAACGGTTTCCGGGGGGTGAAGATTGAATATGCGGTAAACGACCGCAAGCATGAGCGGATAGCCGAGATATGCGATTTTCAGCCGGAGGTTCCAGTCTCCACGCGCGATTTGAAGCGCGGCATCATGATACGCTTTGAAATCGGATACCGGCACGGTGGGTACATTCACGATCCAGACAGTGCGCGTCAGTACGTACAGGAGAATGACCGCAGCGAGAAAGTACCGGGTGCCCGGCCGATCGATCGTACCCGCGGGATGGACCAGCCACCGGACAGCGATAAGTCCCAGTAACACGGCGAAAAACAACCAGAACTTCGGTGCGCGGATAATCCACGGATTTTGCAGGGCAAACAACGCGGCCACCAGAAGGAAATAGCCCGCAACACGGACAGCCCAGACGTACGCACGCGTCCACAGTCTGTGTTGGTCGGTATGCTCGAGCATGCACGCGTCTCGGATGGATATCCACGAGAAAATCTGGAATCGGGGCAAGAAATGGGACACGGCGTGTCCCAATGGACCCCGCGATATCCCGTCAACCAGGATGCGCGGACACCCGGGACCTGAGACCTGACTCCGGTGTCAACCGGTCCGTCCGTTCATCCGGTGCACCCCCCTGTCCCATTGCCTGCCCCGATCCCGGGAAAATATTTGCATAAGTGTATATAGCACCCCGGTGGGTCGGAAACAAGTGAAACGTGCGCTGGGATCGGGACAGGCCATGGAACATGCGCACCACCGGATCCACCGGTGTGCCGGTGGCCACCGGTCTCCGGTGTCA